>JBEBCV010000483.1:0-5277 GCA_041157505.1 Chloroflexota bacterium
CGAACCTGCCGCCATCATCTACACCTCTGGCTCGACAGGTCTGCCCAAAGGCGCGATTTATACCCAGGACAATCTCGCTGCTCAACTCGACTTGTTGAAAAATACCTTCCAAATAACCTCCGACGAAATTGACCTCCCCGCCTTCCCGATCTACGCTCTGATTGACCTTCTGCTTGGCGTCACATCTGTTATCCCTGATATCTCATTCCCCGTACCCGGCAAAACGGATGCGGCTAAAGTGATTGACTCGATCCAAAAATTCAATGTCACCAATATGTTTGCATCGCCGGTCGTACTAGACCTTCTTTCCTCTTTCGCGGAGAAAAACCCTTTAGCATCCCGCCCCATTATTCTTCCATCTCTCAAACGCATCATCACCGCAGGCGCACCCGCGACGATTGACCTGCAAAAACGTTTCCGCCATTTGCTGGCAGACCAAACGGCTCTCTTCGGCATTTACGGCGCGACGGAGTCCCTGCCAATTGCAAAGGTCGAAAGCCGTGAGGTATTTGCCTTGGAAGAAAAGACTCGCAATGGCGCAGGCATTTGCCTGGGCAAGCCCATTGAAGGCGTGACGATACGCATCATTCCCATCACAGATGAGCCGATCGAAAAATGGCAGGATTCGCTCACAGTGAAGCCGAATGTTGTTGGCGAGATCACAGTTCAAAGCGCAGCCACGACGCGGTGCTATATCTATAGAGAAGATGCGAATAGAATTTCGAAGATCGATTTACACGAAGGGATTATCCACCGCATGGGGGACGTGGGTTATTTCGATGAAGAAGGCAGGTTGTGGTATTGCGGACGGAAATCGCACCGTGTACAGACAAAGGATGATGTTTTATTTACCGAACAAATTGAAAATATGTTCAATGCACATCCGCATGTTTTCCGCACAGCTCTCGTTGGTGTGAAGGGTGAACCTGTGCTTTGGATTGAATTACAAAAGGGGGTAAACATGGGGAAAGAGAAAATCATTCTTGAGCTTAAAGCTCTTGTTGCCTCACACCCCCAAGCCTCACGGATACAGACTTTTCTCTTCTTAAAAAAATTTCCCACCGATGTCCGTCATAACTCCAAGATCATCCGTGAGAAATTAACCGTAATGGCAGATCAAAAACTGATTACCCAGTACTGATCACTTGCTTTTCGCGCTTGAACCTCTTGCGATAAGTGAGCCTTTCAAAATAACTGTCTTTGGCGAGCGGCTCGGTTCTTGAATGCGTTGAAAGAGCAGTTCGGTTGCTGTACGCCCGATCTCTTCCGTTGGCTGGGCAATGACGGTAATGGGCGGATCCACCAATGCGCCCCAGGTGGTTTCATCGAACCCAACAACAGCGACATCGCTTGGAACCTTCAACTTGCTGTCTCGAGCAGCTTGATAGACACCGGCTGTGAGCATACTGTTACTGGTGAAGATCGCATCAGGACGTTCTGGCTGGTTAAGCAACGCCATGCTGGTTTCATATCCTTGCTGAATTCGTGGTGCAATGAAATGTGCTGCTACCGGGGTCAGGTGATGGTCTTTGATCGCCTTGTGAAAGCCACGGCTGCGTTCTTGGCCCGTGGTACTGGCATCACCGAACAAGCCAGCTAATTTTTTGTATCCATTGTTAATGAGATGTTCGGTCAATTCGTATGCTGCAGCGACGTTATCCAACAAGACCATGTCCACATCGCTTGAGTCTACTGCGCGGTCGATGATGACAAAGGGCATCTTCTGGTTGTAGGTTTGTGAATTGATATTGAACTGATGAGTGGGGGAGAAAATTACACCTGCCACGTTTTCATCGTACAAGAGGTTGAGATAAAGCTCTTCCTTTTCGGGATTCTCATCGGTGTTGCACATCAACACCGAGTAGCCTTGTTCATAGGCGGCATCTTCCACAGCGCGCCCAATGGCGGTGAAGAAGGGGTTACGAATATCCGAAACGACCAGCCCGATCTTTGCGCTTTTTTGAGCGCGTAAACTGCGGGCGATCAGGTTGGGACGATAATTTAAATCTGCGACGGCTTTCAGAACGCGGTCACGAGTTTCAGGTTTGATGGGGGCGTTATTGGCAAGCACACGGGAAACAGTAGCAGTGGATACCCCCGCGGCTTTAGCGACATCTTTGATGCTGGTCATGGGCGGATTATACCATTTTGGTGTAACATTAATGAAAACGATTACCTAATTTGTGGGTTATAACGAGTGTAATCATACTTTGTATTGCCGAAAACGACGAAAATTAGCCTGATTTTGCAATAATTCATACAATATAAGAGTCTGACCTTGCAAGAACCTTGACAGCAAATATGTAATCGTTTACACTCGCGCCAATAATCAGACTTTCCAACCAAAAACCCACATTTACCTGCTTGAAATGCAATGCCCAAATTTACCAATAGGCACTCTCAGCCAAATAGAAGTTGATTAGTTTTTTGGAGCAATACAGTTCTTTCAAAATGGTTACTTGGCGGCAAGCAGATTGCTGCCTTTGTGATGTGGAAGAGAAACTACATCCTTCCACCTGTATCAAGCCTGAATCTTTCAGGTGAATTCATAAATCCTATAAGGAGATGAAAGATGAAAGAAAGATTGCAGCAATTTGGTGGGTTTTTGGCAGGAATGGTCATTCCCAACATCGGTGCGTTGCTTGCCTGGGGTTTGATCACTGCCTTCTTCATTCCAGTCGGCTGGCTCCCGAACGAAAAGTTCTCTGCGCTTGTTGGCCCGATGATCACGTACCTGATCCCTGTGTTGATCGGTTACACCGGCGGTAAGCTGGTACAGGGTGATGTGCGTGGTGGCGTGATGGGTGCTGTAGCTACCATGGGTGTCATTGTTGGCGCTGAAATCCCCATGATGTTGGGCGCCATGATCGTCGGTCCGCTTGGCGGTTGGGCGATCAAGAAGCTGGATGATGCTCTTGAAGAGAAGATTCCGGTCGGCTTTGAGATGCTTTACAACACCTTCTCGATCGGTATTCTTGGTATGATCCTGGCTTTGATCGCAAACGTAGCGATCGGACCTGTCGTGGTGGCTTTCAGCAATGCTGCTGGCGCTGCTGTGGATTGGCTCGTCAATGCAAGACTTCTGCCCCTCGCTGCGATCATTATCGAACCTGCCAAGATCCTGTTCTTGAATAATGCCATCAACCACGGCGTGTTGGGTCCTCTAGGTGTGACGGCTGCTGCAGAGAGCGGACGCGCGATCCACTTCCTGCTCGAAACAAACCCCGGCCCCGGCTTGGGCTTGCTGATCGCCTTCTACATTGCTGGTAAAGGCATGCTCAAAGACTCATCCACTGGCTCAATGATCGTCCACTTCTTCGGTGGTATTCACGAAATTTACTTCCCCTACGTTCTTGCCCACCCCATTATGGTCTTGGCTGTTATTGCTGGTGGTGTTTCTGCCGATCTGTGGTTCACGATCACGAATGCAGGCTTGGTTGCAACTCCCGCCCCTGGCTCGATCTTCGCTTATCTTGCAGTAACCCCTCCCGGACAGCACTTTGCGGTTTTGACCGGCGTGTTGATCGGTGCGGTCGTTTCTGCAGTGGTGGGTGTGCTTCTCCTGCGCGTAAACCCAGTGCCTGAGGAAAAGGCTGGAGAATAATTGTCCTTCGACATAGAAATCCTGTCGAAACAAATGGACTGAACCGGATACAGTTGAAAACAGCAGATGCGGAACGCTATAATGAATATCGTACCCCGCATCTGCTGTTTCACTTGAAAAGGAGAATATAAAATGTCCAAATCGATCTCTGCTGCCCAGGTTAAGACTGTCATTTTTGCTTGTGAAGCTGGAATGGGCTCCAGTTTGATGAGCGTCAATTCTCTCAAGAAAAAATTGAAGGCTGCGCAGGTTGCCGATGTGAATGTGATTCATAAGCCTGTGCGTGAAATTCCCGCCGATGCACAACTGGTCGTGGTCCATAAAGGGCTTGCCAAGTCTGCGGCTGTGAAGGCGCCAAACGCTGTCATTGTGGCATTCAATCATTTTTTGAACGACCCCATCTTTGATAATTTGATCAAAGCTTTTGTAGAGAAAACCGATATCACAGGCACGGACCTGTAGCCATGTCCATACTTTCCAAAGAAAGAATTCAGCTTAATGCTGTTGCTACTGATCGCACCGACGCCATTCGTAAGGCTGGAAATTTATTGGTGAAATCGGGTTGTGTCTTGCCAGAGTATGTGGGTGGAATGCTGAAACGCGAAGAGAGCATGTCCACATATTTGGGGAGCGGGGTTGCCATTCCCCATGGTATCTATGAGAACAAAGAGCATGTATTGCAGACAGGTATCTCTGCTTTGCAACTACCCCAGGGCGTGGAATGGGATGAGGGCGGCGAACCTGTTTATCTGGTGATCGGCATTGCGGCATCAGGTGATGAGCATGTGGGTGTGTTGGCGAGCCTAGCCGAAGCCATCGAGGATGAAGCCATTTTGAATGAATTGCTACACACCTCAGACCCGGAAGTTATTTTGAAACATTTAGGCAAGGAACCTGTTGAGTAGATCTGTTTAAGAGTTGAAAGGTTTCATTGCCGCAGAATGGAGTTTCGTCATGAAGCAATTGGAGATCACGATCAACAATGAGACCGGGCTGCATGCACGCCCAGCAAAGACGTTGGTGAATCTCGTAAAACAGTTCAAGTCAGATGTTGTCATCTGGCACGGGGAAAAGAAGGCGAACGCCAAAAGTTTGATATCTGTATTAACGTTGGGGGCATCGAAGGGAAGTCAGCTCAGGATCGAAGTCAAAGGTGAGGATGAAGAAACCGCTGCGGCTGAGATCGAAGCGGCAATTCTATCCGGCTTGGGCGAAGGCGAGACAGCCAGCGAATCCCAGCATAAAGCACCTGCGAGTTCCGCACCGAAAGTGGAAGAAACCCCTGTTGAAAGCAAACCCGTCAAAGCGAATATGCTGAAAGGCGTGGGCGCCGCCCCGGGCATCGCCATCGGTCCTGTGTACCAATTCCAGCATCAGGAAATTCCCATCAATGAAATGTCTGATGGGCTGCTTCTGGGTTGGGAGAGCCTGCAGGATGCGTTGGCGCGGGCACGTGAACAACTCAGCAAATTGAATCATCAAATGATCGAAAAGGGACTGAAAGCTGAAGCCGCGATCTTCGATGCTCATCTTGGTTTGCTTGAAGACCCTGAATTGACCGAGACGGTCCATGAACGGATCCAAAAAGGGCAGGATGCGTTGAAAGCCTGGAAGGAAACCATCGAGGATAGCGCTGTGGTCGTGGCAGCATTGAATGACCCGATCCTCTCTGC
>JBEBCV010000484.1:0-3751 GCA_041157505.1 Chloroflexota bacterium
AACCATTCGCGGCTTTCGTCATTTTCGCGTCGTTCGCGTTTTGTTTTTCTACTTCCCCAACTTCAATTTCTCTTTCAACCAAGCTCTTCTATCTTTCGTGGATTCGTCTATCAGTCCATGACCAGACTGATAGACATTCTTTTCCCTCGGCTCTTTCGCAGCGGAAAAGAATTCATCCGCGCGCTCGAGAGGGACATGGGGATCGTTATCGCCGAATTGAAAAAGGACAGGGGCAGGTGCAAGGTTTGGGATGTATGTGATCGGATCAATTGCGGACATTTCGGAGAGAAAGGCTTCACGCGCGGCACCCTCTAGTTTGGGCAGATACAGGTACCAGTCTGGGAAGCGAGGCGTGGCAGCCATGATGACGTAATGGGTCGGGCGTTCATCCAAACTGCCAGCGAGGACTCCGTACATTCCGCCGAAGTCGTGACCGACCAGGGCGAAGCGAGAGAGGTCTGCGTTCGGCTGAGCAGCTAAAAAGTCCAGAAAGCGGCGTTGATTGACCACTTCTTCCATCGAGTTCTGCATGTCGTCGGCTTGAGTACGTTTGAGGAAAAAGTCCGCATCTGACCAAAGTGTTTCTACGGTAAGGCAGATCGCGCCAGCCTTCGCCATCTCGATAGCTTCTTCCACGAATTGACTGCGGTTGGAGTCATGTGACTCTGGCTCATACCAATGAATGAACAAAATCAGCGGATGTGGTCCCTCCCCTTCTGGGGTGAAGAGTTCTGCCATGCGGCGATATCCGAATGGGGTTTGAAAGACAAGCAATTGCTTTTCATAGCCCTCTTCCTTTCTTTGCATCAACACACGTACATCTGCTGGGTTTAACTTTGGATACTCTTTCATTTGAGATAACATGGCTACTCCTCAGATTCGGTTGCGCCAATTATAGGAGGAAAGCACGTTTCGAGAATCATCCTTCAGGAGGGTATCTGAAGGGTTGTATTCCGTTCTTGGGAACGGCTTGATTTTCCTCTCATTCAACACTTGACACAAAAAAACATTTGTTCTAAAATCTGTTCTACTTTTAGAACACTCGTTCTACACATTCGACAAGGAGGTCGAAATGAGTAACTACCGTCGTAATAATCCACTCAGTGAAAGTTTGATGCGATTGTGGAACAACCTTGTTCACAACCGTCAATATAGCCGCGGTGCGGCTTGGGGTGCCATGATCCTTGGCGCTCTGTTGGCGTTTGAAATCTTCAACTTCAGCACTACCCAATATGCCCTGCATGACATGCTCGGCGATCTGACCTTTGCTGGCATGAAATGGTCCACTATTCTTGCCATCGCCTTCTGCGGTATCGACTTTGCTGGTATCGCCCGCATCTTTACCCCCGAACAGGGACGCGACGAGCCTGCCGAAGTGTATTACCTTTTCGGTGCATGGCTTCTTGCCGCTGGTTTCAACGCCACCCTTACTTGGTGGGGCGTCTCAGTTGCGATCGCGCAGAACGGCAGCATTCAAGGCACCGCCGTTATGAGTTCAGACACCATTACCAAACTTGTTCCGATCTTTGTTGCCGCAATGGTCTGGCTTGTGCGCTTGCTCATCATCGGCACGTTCTCGCTCGCGGGTGACCGTCTCTTCACCACGGCCCAGGTCAATTCGTATCAGTCCAATTACAACCAACCGCGCCCGCAGCCTCAACCTCAACAACAGCCCCGCCCGGTGTACCAAAATCAAAGCCAGGCTCCGCGCCCGCAGTACAACCAACCTAGCAATCAACCCGTCCTGCGCCCCGCTTCACAGATCAATCGTCCGGTCAATGCTGCACCTGCTTCGCAGACCAACTTCCGCCCGGCGCCCAAACCCGTCGCTTCACAGCAAACCTCCTTCATCCCGCCCGAACCGACCTATCATCCAGTTTCTTATGAAGCACGCAGTTCCGAAAGTAATGAACGACGTTACGACGCATAACAAAAAAACTCACTTCGACAATTGAATAAACCTTTTCGAGCCCGGGTCCCTTAGACCCAGAAAAGAGACCTTACTTATGCCCCGCGCTCGCACGACGAAACCCTACAATCAAACAGCCGCCATCCCGCAGGACACAGGGAGCGGCTGTTTTTCTGGCTTCATGCTCGTCCCCCTCACCGTTATCTTCATCAGCGCCATCCTTGGTAGTTTTGCGCTAAAAGCCAATCCACTCCCCCGAACATCCATCCCTGCCATGGATACGATGCCCGATTCCATCCCTTCCAACCTTTCTCCCATCTTCACACGGGAAGTTCTCCACTGGGCGGACTCTATCGTCCGCTGGGCATCCGCCTCAAACCTGGACCCGAACCTGGTTGCCACCATTATGCAGATCGAATCCTGTGGAGACCCTCGTGCTACATCGAGCGCCGGTGCCATGGGACTCTTCCAAGTGATGCCGTTTCATTTCGCCGCCACCGATGATCCCTACAACCCTGAAACCAACGCCGCCCGCGGATTGAACTATCTCGTCCGTTCGCTTACCGCTGCCAACGGGGATGCCCGCCTTGCCATGGCTGGCTACAACGGCGGAATCAGCGTCATCTATCGGTACGAAGGGAACTGGCATGCACAGACAAAACGCTATGTCCAATACGGCGCGCCGATCTACAGCGACGCCATCAGCGGCGTCAACCCAAGCAATGCATTAAACGAATGGTATATGAAATATGGAGCCAGCCTCTGCAGGCAAGCCAGTCAAAGACTTGGTCTACCCTAATCCCCCACACCTATTTTCTATTAACCATTTCCCAACCTACTTCACCACATTCAACCAGATCACAAAGGTCGTCCCCTCCTCTTCCTTCGACTCAACCTTGATCTGACCACCGTGCTGCTCCACGATCCACTTTGTGATGGACAAGCCCAAACCAAATCCGCTCGTCTTGGAACGGGTGCGGGATTTTTCCGCGCGATAAAAACGCTCAAAGATATATGGCAAGTCCTCGGCAGGGATGCCCGGTCCTGTATCACGGACGATGAGCCGCGATTGTTCGCCAATGCGCTTGAGGCTCAAGAAAACTTCCCCGCCCTGCGGAGTGTATTGAATCGCATTCGCCACCAAATTCAAGATGACCTGTTTCAGTCGGTCACGGTCCCCTTGAACAATGGCTTCATCGATCTGGTTCAAATGCACACGGACCTTACTGCCTGCCAGCACACGAGTCTCGGTAAAGACTTCGGTCAGCAGGAGATCGAGTTCAACACGGGTGAAGTTCAACGGCAGCTTGCCAGACTCTGCCTGTGCCAACATCAACAATCCGCTGACAAGGCGATTCAACCTGCCCGCTTCCTGATCGATGCTGTTCAGCAAGTCTTCATCTGCTTCTTTGAATTTGCGTATCAAATCCACGTTCCCCTTGATCACGGTCAATGGGGTGCGCAATTCATGGCTCACATCTGCAAGGAAGCGCTGTTGTGATGTAAATAATGACTCGAGACGTTCCAAGGTCTGGTTGATCGAGATCACCAAATCACCCACATCATCGCGCATGGCACCCTCAGTGGGGATACGGCGCGAAAGGTCATCTGCGCGGTTGATCTGGTCTACGGTATCGGCAATATCCTGCAAAGGCGAGAGCGCCCGCCCCAGTACCACCCATGAGCCCCACATCACCAGTCCTACCGCCACCACGGCAATAACCGCCATGATCGAAAGCAGACTGGTTCGGGTGGCATCCACCACCGTCAAACTGGAGGCAACTTGCAGCGTACCAATGATGCGGTTCCTCAACTTCAGCGGAACGGTCAACACTCGCAAAT
>JBEBCV010000485.1:0-3085 GCA_041157505.1 Chloroflexota bacterium
AATCCTGTTCCTGATGACCAACTGCCCGTGACCCTGCCCGAAGATGTGGAGTGGAAGCCAACCGGTGAATCACCATTGAAACTGCACCCCACTTGGAAGAACACCACCTGCCCGGTGTGTAATGGTCCCGCCACGCGTGAGACCGATACGATGGATACCTTTATGTGTTCGTCGTGGTATCACCTGCGCTATCTGTCCCCGCATTACGATAAGGGTCCCTTCGACCCGGCGGAGTACGATTACTGGATGCCCGTCGATACCTACACAGGCGGCATCGAGCATGCGACCATGCATTTGCTGTACACAAGATTCTTCCACAAAGCCCTGCGTGATATCGGTCTCACGGAAGGTCATGAACCGATGATGCAGTTGCGCAATCAAGGCATGGTGCTGGGCGAAGACAATGAGAAGATGTCCAAGAGCCGCGGCAATGTTATTGCGCCGGATGTCTTGGTGAACAAATATGGCGCCGACACCGTGCGAGCCTACATTATGTTCTTTGCGCGTTGGGAAATGGGTGCACCGTGGGATTCACAGGGCATCGAAGGTTCCGCCCGCTGGATCCGCCGCACATGGACTCTGTTCACGGACCCTTCCACGCCGCCAACTGCTTCTGACGAAGTGAAAAAGAATCTACGCCGCAAGGTTCACCAGACCTTAAAGCGTGTCACTCGTGACTTCGAGAACTTCGATTTCAATACCATTGTCTCTGGCTTGATGGAATTGCTGAACGAAATGTACAAAGCCCGTGAAGCTGGTGCCGCCGGTTCCGATGAGTGGAAGGAAGCGCAAGAGATTTATGTGAAGATGATGGCGCCTGTCACTCCGCACATCGCCGAAGAACTGTGGACGGAACATCTGAGCAAGCCTTACTCCATCCACCAGCAGCTGTGGCCCACCGTAGACGAAGTCGCCGCCAAAGATGATTTCGTCGAGATCCCTGTCCAGATCAATGGCAAGGTGCGTGACCGTGTCAAAGTTGCAGCCGAAGCCAGCGAAGAGGAGATCAAGTCTGCGGTCATGGCGAGCGAAGTCATCCAGAAGTTCCTGGAAGGCAAAGAGCCAAAGAAAGTGATCGTGGTCAAAGGCAAGTTGGTTAGCCTGGTCATCTGATCGTTCAAAATGCAATTCATAAAAATCCCTGAGAGTCTTGTGACTTTCAGGGATTTTCCTTTATGTGGAAATTATGGGGAAACCTTCAAGAAAGGCTTTTTGTAATTCAGCATTAATAAAACGGTTCTATAGTCGGGGACAAGGAGAGCAAAAAATGAATACCCCAAAACGTTATCATCCCATTCTCGTTACCCTGCATTGGTTGACCATCATTTTCATGTTTGGCGCGGGATTCCTTTCAGAAGAAGGCGGCGATTCACCTATCAACTTCCACATGATCTTTGGCGCACTTCTTTTGGTTGTCATGATCGTAAGGTTGATCACTCGGTTTGCTACAAAACGACCTGCTCCTTTGGATGCTGGAAATCCGTTTTTCAATAAGATCGGTGAATTGACCCATCTTGGGTTATATATAGCAGCATTTGGTATCTTAGGCTTGGGTGGGGCAATCGCGATCCAACGCAATCTATTTGGATACCTCATGGATAGTACCGCGCAGATCAGCCGCGCTGGTTTTATAGGCGATGTTCATCATCTCTTTTACCTAATGGCAATGGCTCTTGTGCTATTACATGTTGGTGCTGCGTTCTATCACCAATTCATTCTCAAAGATAACTTGCTCTCACGCATGTGGTACGGCAAGTAAGCATTCCATAGCATTTCACACCCAACACCCCGCAATGCACACGCGTTGTAGGGGTGTTTTTTATTAGTCGTATAATCCAAGCATGCCCACCGTTCAACTCTTCATCACCTGTCTCACCGATTCATTCTTCCCGCAAACGGGCGAAGCTGTTGTAGAAATTCTCAACCGTATCGGCATCGGCGTGGACTTCACCCCTGAACAAACCTGCTGCGGGCAGCCGCAATTCAATGCCGGTCTGCGAGCAGATGCACGCTCCATCGCGGAACACACCATCAAAGTATTCGAGCAAACCAGCGGAGATATCGTCACGCCATCCGGTTCATGCACTCATCATTTCAGACACAATCTATTAGAACTTTTTGAAGGGGATCCTGAATGGTATCCGCGTGCGGAGAAGTTTGGCAAGCGTGTCTTTGAATTTACCGAATATCTTGTTGATCATCTCGGCGTCACTGACCTTGGCGCAACCTGGAACGGATTGCTCACCTATCATCCCTCCTGCCACACCCTGCGCGGACTTAACGTGGATAAACAACCTCGCACCTTGCTAAAAAATATTCGCGGCGCAACATTGGTAGATCTACCCAACTTGCACGAGTGCTGCGGCTTCGGCGGCGTGATGTCTGTCGAACACCCTGAACTCTCTGCAGAATGGTTGAAGCGCAAGATCTCCAATCTCGAAGCGACACAGTCACCGACCCTCGTCGTCACTGACGCAGGCTGTCTAATGCATATCATGGGTGGGTTGAAGCGGCAAGGAAAGCCTCAACGAGTTGTGCACATTGCAGAAGTATTGAACCAGAGATGAGCAGAGATAAACAAAGATGAGCACAACTTCCTTTCGCGACCGCATTCGTCAATCCATTGAAAACGAAACTTTGCAAACTGCGCTCGACAATAATACCGAGCGTCGTCTGCGAGGCAAGGCATTAGCCTTTGAATCTATTCCCGATTGGAGTGAGAGACGCCAGCGTGCTCATCGCATCCGCGCAAATGTGATCGAGAATCTGGATGATTACTTAAAACAATTTATCACCAATGCAGAAGCCAACGGTGTCATCATCCACCGTGCCAAGGATGCAAAAGAAGCCATCGATATCGTTTTGGACATCGTTGGGTCAACTCACAAGTCGCCCCAACAAAAGCCATTGATCGCCAAATCCAAAAGCATGGTTAGCGAAGAGATCGAGCTAAACCATCATCTCGAAAAACACGGCATCAACGTCGTTGAAACCGATCTTGGTGAATACATTGTGCAGCTGCGCAAAGAAAAGCCGAGTCACATCATCACCCCGGCGGCTCATCTCAAGAAAGAACAAGTCGCGC
>JBEBCV010000486.1:0-4602 GCA_041157505.1 Chloroflexota bacterium
GAGAAGGGATGATACTCGCCAGGGTGGATCGCATTTTTCAACCGGAATTCAATTGGATCAAAGCCCATTGCTCGTGCGATCTTTTCCAGATGGCGGTCGAGTGGCCAATATCCCTGTGGCACCCCATAACCGCGGAAGGCACCAGCAGGCGGGGTGTTGGTGTAGACCACGTCTGCATAAAATTGAATATTGGGGGCTTTACGATATTCGCCATCACCAACATACAACGCCATGGACTTGTGCCCAGTGTTGCCAGTCACCGTCAATGCATGGCAGCCATATGCACCCGTATCAGAAAGTGCATACATGGCATTAGCAGTGATGGTCCCATCTTTCTTTACGCCGGTCTTCATGCGCACACGCATTGGGTGACGTGAACGTGCTGCTATGAATTCCTCTTCACGGCTGTATTCGTAAATTACCGGACGCTTCGTAGCGATGGTCAAATGGGCAGGCACGTCTTCCATCAATACTTCTTGTTTCCCGCCAAACCCACCACCAATGCGCGGCTTGATCACGCGAATACGCTTGACCGGAATATTCAATACGGGTGCAAGCATACGGCGCACATGGAACGGTACTTGTGTGGATGTGCGAATGACCAGTCGATCATCTTCGTCCCAATACGTCACACAGACATGCGGTTCGATATGAGCCTGTTGCACTTTCGGAACTTCATATTCAGCTTCAAAGATCTCATCTGCTTCGGCAAAACCTTTTTTGACATCCCCAATATCAATCCGAATATGTGCCGCAAGATTTTTATCAGGGTTTGAATCAGCAAAATTCACATACTCTGGCTCATCATGGATTTTGATGGCATCCGGCTTCATCGACTCGCGTGAGTCTAAAATTGCCGGTAGGATTTCATATTCCACATCAATCAGCGTGAGAGCTTTCTCCGCAATTTCAGGGGTTTCCGCCGCGACAAATGCCACACGGTCGCCCACAAAGCGGACTTTGTTATCCAGCGAGAATGAATCCAACGGACCAGGGATTGGGTCAGACTGTCCCGCTGTGGAATAGACCACACGTGGCAGATCTTTCCATGTCAACACCGAAACAACGCCATTCAATGCGAGAGCTTTGCTTGTATCAATGTTTTTGATGCGTGCATGTGCGTGCGGAGAGCGCAACACCTTCGCGTACAACATGCCGCGCATGTCCATATCAGCAGTGAAGGCTGGTTTGCCTTGCACTAGTTTGATGGCATCTACTTTCTTTTCAGGCTTGCCAACCGTTTGCCACTTCTCGGTTTCAGGTGTGACCACAACTTTGGGGCGTGTCAACACAGCGGAGGTCGAGAGAGAGGCGGAGGAATCTCCTGTGGGAGAGTCAGTTTTCGGAGTACCAAAATCCCAATGGACAGAGGTAATGTCAATCGGTTCATCCCCGCGCAGTTCAGCCGCGGCTTTCAGCACAGCTTGCACTGGCTTGAGGTAACCTGTACAACGGCACAACACACCTGATATTGCCTCGCGAACATCAGTTTCACTTGGGTTAGGATTTTTCTCCAATAAACTTTTCGCAGCGAGGATCTGCGCTGGGGTGCAATACCCACACTGGATCGCGCCGGATTCAACGAACGCCTTTTGCAGCGGATGAAGACCATCGGTCTTTCTCCAGCCGAGGTCTGGGTGTTCGCCCAAGGCTTCGATCGTAGCCACAGCATGACCCTCTGCCTGTGCGGCAAGCATCGATCCTGCGTTGACCGGTTTGCCATCCAGCAAAACCGTATCTGCACCGGTGAGGCCTTGCTCATCCCCGAACTTTACTCCATGAAAACCCAGTCCGCGCAGGGCGGCAAGCAGTGTGGTAGACGCAGGCGCGTCGATGACATGTTCAATTCCGTTGATCTTGAGTGTGATGTTCATTGAGGAACTCCTATTAGATGAAGGTCAAAGTTCAAAAGTTTGATGATCTTTGACCTTCAACCTGTAACTTTTGACTTGTTATGCTACTTTCGTCACCTTCAACCCGGCACTTGACCCTTCCAAAGCGGACTGTGCTCCGAGTACAACTATGGCATCAGATTGTGCTACTTTTTCAAGGGCTTCACCGAATGCGATGAAATCTTCGCCGTTGGTGGAGAGCACTTGATCTCGATACTTCTGGCGGATCTCATCGGTGCGCCCGGTGATGTAGCGCATCATGGAGGTGTAGCCTTTGGCGTCGGGCAATTGATAAGAGTCCAGATCACCGATGGCGGATATGATGGACTTCTTCAATTCATTGTCGTTTAGGCGTGAGGCGTCGAGGCTTTTCAGAAATGCGGCGGAACTGTCGTAACTGGCGATGGTGTTATCCACGTTCGGGTCGCGGTAGGAAAGGAAGGTGAACACACCCGTCGTGTCGTCGAACTGGGCGAAGGCACCGTACGCGCCGCCTTGCACGCGGATCTTTTCCCACAAGTGGGTCATACCGAGGTAACCAACCACCACCATCGAAGAACCGTCCAACTCATAACCATGGTCGTACAGGTTCGCGCCTTTCGCCACGTAATTGACCTGTGCAGGAATCGCCAAGCCTTCCTTTTGAGTTGCAGCCTTAAAGTTGAACGGCTTAATTTCCACATCCTTCACGGGTATGGCGAAGATGAAATTTTCAAGGTGCGGTTGGAAAGTTTTCCAATTGTGAGCATCGAGAGTCACATTGCAAAGCAAGGTCTTGCTGTTGATCAACGTCTCGCGAATGGTTTCCAGCTTCTTCAGCACGTTCGCCCATTTTTTATCGATCTCAGTCGCTAGTTCGCGCAGCGCAAACATATAGCCAATGCCCTTGGTCTGGTCGTTGATGTAACCCGTGCCGCCAAACTGCGAGCGTAGGCGCATGTTCGCGAAGCGATGTCCCGCAGGCGCCAAGCCAGATTCCAAGCCCGCTTTTTCTTCCATCACAATTTGCTTCAAGCGTTCCTTGTTATCGAACTTCACAGTCAGGAGGACATCACGCAGGATGCTCAACATCTCATTGGCTTGACTCATCGTGGACTTGCCGCGGATAGTCAAATACGCGCGGCTCTCTCTTGACCCTTGGGTGGTCGCTGTGAACGACGAGCCGTAGATTCCGCCGGTGCTTTTTCCGATCCGCTGCGACAGTTTGACGTAGTCTTCAGTTTCAGTCCCCACTTCGAACAATGCGCGTGCGAAGACTTCCGTCAGCGGCAAGAGTTCTTGAGGCATGGCACGCATGTCGAATGCGAGGTCAAGATAGACGATGCCGTTGGTGAAGATGTCGTGATACAAGACCTTTGAGTCTTGCACCTGAATTTCTTCAATTGGAATCGTGCGGACTTGTTTGTCGAGGTCTTCCAAATCCAGCACGGGGAGTTTTGCCAAGTCTTCAGCCGAGTCAGGAGTTTCCTGGCGGATCTTCAACTTCTCGGTGTTCTCAATATACTTGCGGATGTCGTCGTCGCTCATGGTCTTTCTGGCAGAATCCAGCCTGAGCGTTTCTTCCGCCTCGAGGCGCTGAGCCAGTTCCACGTCTGGTGTGAGGCGAATGACTGTGCGATGGACGTTATCCAGCAGGTGAGTCTGAATCATCTTTTCGAAGTAGCGCGAGTCGGCAGCGAGTCGATTCTTGATCTCGGCGAGCGGGGCTTCGAAGGCGAGGGCTTTGAAGGCATCGTCATCGTAGAGCCAGGTGCTGAGGGCGCGCAGCATAGTAACCATGCCACGGGGGAAGCCGCCGGTGTTGTTTTCACGCATGCCGAATTCGAGCGTGTTGATCGAGGCAGCGATGGTGTCGGGGTCGATGCCTTCGGTGACGAGTTTTTGCAGTGTGTCGAAAATGAGCGTTTCAATCTTTTTGGCGTTGCGGGCTTTGGTGCCTTTGAGACCGGTGGAGAAGATCATCTCGCGCAGGTCGCTTTCGAGACCGAGACCTGCAAGGTCTTCACCCAAACCTGAATCGGTGAGTGCTTTATATAGCGGGGAAGCAGGCGTACCAATGAGAGTGTGTGTGAGGATGCGGAAACTCATCGCCTGCACAGGGTCGGAGGCGTCCGGTAGTTTCCAGTTGACGGTGAGGAAATGTTTTTTGTCGAGGTCTTCACCTTCGGTGGCGAGGTAGGGGAACTCGAGTTTCTTTGGTTTCTTGAACGGCTTAGCAAGCGGTACCGCTGATTTGACCTTTTTCTTTTTGAACGGCTTGAGGTAGCCATCCATCAGTTTCAGGCGGGTATCGGGGTCGTCATTGCCGTAGAAGAAAATGAACGAGTTGGACGGGTGATAATACGTCTCCCAAAAGTCGCGGAAGTTTTCGTAGGTGAGGTTTGGAATGTCTGCGGGGGTGCCGCCAGAGTCCACGCCGTAGATGTGCTTGGGGAAGAGCGACTCGATGATGACCTTGGCGAGATAATTATCAGGTGAGGAATAAGCACCCTTCATTTCGTTGAAGACTACGCCTTTATACGTCAGCGGTGCAGACGGGTCTTCGATCTCGTAGTGCCAGCCTTCCTGCATGAGCGTTTGTTCGCTGAGGATGGGATTGAAGACCGCGTCGATATACACATCGATCAGGTTGTAAAAATCTTTTTCGTTCTGGCTGGCAACGGGGTAGCAGGTCTTGTCGGGGAAGGTGAAGGCATTGACGAAGGTTGCG
>JBEBCV010000487.1:0-24015 GCA_041157505.1 Chloroflexota bacterium
ACATTCTCCCGCCTCAGGCGCAGACGTTGGAACTGGTTCTGTTGCTGTAAGTGTCTCAGCCGCTGTGGGGGATTCGGCATTCGCAGTTGCACAGGCTGTGAGCAGTACCATTCCCACAAAGTAAACGCTGATGTGTTTAATTTTCACGGTTCCTCTTTTGTGTTATTTTTCACAATTATTATTCATTCCCCTTATAGATATCAGTGATGTTCATAATGTTTGCTTATTAGATTTGCTTATGGACATTGATTACCCCAACTGAAACAAAAACTCCCGCCAGCCACGCCAGCGGGAGTTCATATTTGCTAATGAATTGTTACTAACCTATCAACCTACTTCTCCATCTCTGAGCTTATGTCGTTGACGTAATCCACTGCACTGGAACATACACCAATGAGATGCGGCGAGACAGTTTCCCATGTTAAAGGCAACCCACTGGTTCCTTGTGCGCCGCTAACTGCTTCTGCAAGACATCCACCGCCTGCATTGTAGTTGACCAATGTGAACTTCCATAAGTCTTCATAGGAAGCGGCTGCGCTGGTTTGTGAGCCGGTGTAGTTGTAAATGACCTGTGCCGTTTGCTCGCAGTTGGCGATGAGGGTGTGGGCAAATACTCCAACAGAAAAATCTGCCTGGGTCAGGTCCAGCCCAAGAGGGCATTCTTCACATGTGGCGTTGACATTGCCAACAAGTGCCCGTCTTAATGCAACCTGTTGTTCTTCATCCATATTGGCGTAGCCCAAACCGCAGGTTCCAGAGTCCATCACGAGCGGACAGAATTGATTGAAGAAGGAGCGATTCCAGAAGAGAGCTGTATCCGCGCCGTTCTCGGTGAGTTGACCGAGACCAATATCGCCCGCACCTTGAAAGATGCCGGGCCAGAACTGGCTTTCGCGTGCAAAAAGATTTTTCAATAAAAATGCTGGGACGCTGGTTTCTTTTGCCGTTTCAAGAATGAGCCCGTCAAATTGGTTTTGCCATTCACGCACGGCATCGCGTGATTTTTCCAACCCGCATTGGTTGGCAACGTTGCCCGGAGACAAGCCGCCATCGGGGCAGGAACGGGCATCCACTACGCCTTGTAAGATAAGGTTCGCGGCAAGATAGGTATAGGGAATGTCGCTGCTGAGTTGTTCACTTTCGTTCGGGGTGCTGAGCCATACAGGTGCACCACCTACTGGTGGGAAGACATCCCACGTCTCGGCACAGGTGGCAGTTACGCCGCCCTGCCATTGCGAGGAGAGTACATCCACATACCAGTAGAGTTGGTCAGGGTCACCTTCATCCACTTGCTTTGCGCGAACCTGTGCTTCATAAATGATGCTGCTATCGCCATACGAAGAGTATGCCCAGAATTCAACCTTCACGCCTTCATCACCCGTTTCAGGAATGTGGAATTTGCATTGACCAGTGTCTTCACAGAAGAAGGGTTGACCATTATATGTCCCTTCCACGCGGACGATGGTTTCGTTTGGCAAGGGTTCCTGTCCGGTAATGACTAGGATTGGTTTGGTTTCGCAAATATTGGTGGCTGTACTGTATACGGGTTCGCAGTCTTCGAGCGAGATCCATGCACTGGCTGCTGGCAATTGCATGGCGATCTCTTTTTCTTTTGTATCTGTATCTTTCAATAACGCGTAATAGCCCTCACAGTTTGCCACGTTATTGAGATTACACATCGGCTGCGATACCCAGTTGCGGTAAATGATGGTGCCGCAATCGCGGTAGACCTCTTCGGGTAAAGGCATACCATCGTGGTCTACTGTCAAGTTGCAGACAACGCTGCGGTCTTTCCACTTGAGCAATTCCCATTCGTAAGATTGGTATTCGACAGCAATAATGGAGAAACGGTCTGGACCAGGTGGGGGATTGGACTCTGAAGCAGGCGCGAGATCCATGCTGGAGGCGGGCAAGGCTCCATAACTGATCAACAGGTTCGAAACCCCAATCAGGATCAGAAGAAATCGACTTGGCCAGCGACGTCTGGTCATAAGATTCAAAAGAGTCCGTTATCATTATATAACGGACTCTCATGGATTGGGTAATTATTTCTTCTCGGTGTCCATCGATTCGTAGGTTTCGAGGTCGCGTTTGAGGTTTCGGCTGCGGACATACATGCTGAGAAGGTAGATGCCGAGGGTTATGAAGGATACGATGTATCCTGCTACCATGTAGTTGTCGGTATTAATGGTTTCCATTTGATCCTCCTGTTACATTGAGACTTTCAATTTAAGCTGTTCAACCTTCTCTTCCAAATTGCCCATGCGGATGCGATGCCACATCAGGTCGATAAAGAGGATGGTGAACGCGGCAAGTGCAATGAACATGGCGGTGAGCATGTTGGGGGTCATATCGAAACCGCCCTGAGCTGCAGCGCTGGCGTTGCCAACGACAACCGGATGAATGGTGCGGAAGAGACGAATGACCATGAAGGTGATCGGTGCGCTCAAGCCGCCCAACAATGCATAGACGGCACCAAAGCGGGCTCGTTTTTCAGGGTCTTCCATACCGGCACGGAGCATGAAATAGGCAATGTAAATGAGCTCGGTCACGGCGGCGGTGGTGAGACGGGGATCCCACGTCCACCAGGTGTTCCAGGCGGGGCGAGCCCAAATGGAGCCGAGCACGATGGTGATGAAAAAGAACATGGTGCTGACTTCCACCGCGGCAACTTCAACCCGGTCCCATTTCATGTCTTTGGTGACGAGGTAGATGATGCCGGTCACTGCCGCGAGGACGAAGCCGACCAGCCCGACCCAGGCAGTGCCAACGTGGAAGTAAAACACGCGCTGGACGTTGCCCATTACGGCTTCGGTGGGGGCGAAGACCAGGGCGAAATAAGTGGAGACACCGATTGCGATGACAGAGAGAACATCGAGAATGGTGAGTGCAATAGGTTTGGATTGCATTGGATAAAACTCCTTTGTGGATTTACGATTACTGACTTGCAATTGATGATTATGAAATCAAAGATGAAGTGTTGCCTGAAAAAATGGAAGAATATTCTTTGTAGAATTTAGAGAATTTGACTCATCGCTTGATTTGCATTTTGTAGAGCAAGAGATTATCTCTTCTTACTCTTCCACCACATAATCGAAGATCATGAACGATGCCGCGATAAAAACCACATCGTAAACGATCAGTAAATTCAGAGGTGCGAGAATTTCTTCGAAGGGAAGCCCTGCCACAATGCCGCCGCTGGCTTTGACCGATGCCAGCAAGACGGGCACCGCCACCGGGAACAACAGAATCGGCAGTAACACATCGCGCGTACGGGTCTGAACAGACATGGTGGAAAGCAAAGTTCCAACGGCAATATAACCAATAGACCCGAGCAGCAATACGCCGAGAAATTCCAGTTGGAAGATACGTGTTTCGTTGTAAAGCATGGCATATAAAGGAATAACGATGGCTTCTACAACGAGCATGAATACCAGGTTGCTGATGGCTTTACCAAAGAAAATAGCAGAGCGGTCCACCGGCGCGAGCAGGAGACCATCCATACAGCCGCGGTCTTTTTCCACTGCCATTGAGCGGTTCAAGCCGAGCGTTCCGGCGAAGGCGAAGGTCGTCCACAACACGCCAGCCGTCACCGATTGGCGGACTTTCACATCCAATTCGAGGGCGAAGTTGAAGATGAGGATGACGAGCATCGAAAAGACCAACATGGCAGAGAGCAATTCGCGTGAACGAAATTCTGCGGCAAGGTCTTTGCGAGCGATCGCCATCATGGCTTTGAAAAAGGAGGGGGAGGGTTGGGTCATGGGCTTTTATTTTCACGTTTCACTCAGTGAAACGTGATGAGAGGTTTAGGCTTCCAATGCTTTCTTGTAAAAGTCGAGCAGGTTCGAGTTCTTGAAATCGTCACGCGTGCCAGAGGCAACGATCACTCCGCGGGTGAGGACATCAAAACGAGTGGCGAGGTCTTCGGCGCGGGCGAGGTCGTGAGAGGTCATCACCACCGTGCGTCCCTTGGCGGCGACGGAGCGCAGGACTTCGTCCAACATTTCGGAGGCATCCTGGTCGAGACCGGTGTAGGGTTCATCGAAGAGCACCACTTCCGGGTCATGGAGAACAGCGCGCCCGATGGCAAGTCGCTGCTGCATGCCGCGTGAGAAAGTGCGAACAAGGTCACGGCGGCGATTTTCCAAACCGATCATGCCCAATACTTCGGTGATGCGTTTATCTTGATTCGCCAGCCCATACATGCGACCGTAAAATTGCAGGTTCTCTTCGGCAGTCAGGTCTGGGTAGAGTAATGGCATGTGTGAGACCACACCCAAACGGGCACGGACCTTGGCAGATTCATTCGGCAGCGAGTATCCAGCCACTTTGACACTTCCCAAACTGGGGCGGGAGAGAGAGGCGAGGATCCGCAGAAAGGTGGTCTTGCCTGCGCCGTTCGGTCCGAGCAATGCCACGAACTCACCGGGCTGCACAGAGAAATCCAATCCTTTGAGGATGGTCTTCAATCCAAATCGTTTGACGAGTTTTTTGACTTCGATCATGAGGAACCTGTGATGATGGAAAAGTGAAACGTGATGTGAAAGGATCACGTTTCACTTTTTACGTCTTAGCCTTTCCTCTTCAATGCTTCTGTTAATTCATCGCGGCGCTTTTTGTAGGCTTCGTCGCTGATCTTTCCAGAACGGTGCAGGTCGTCGAGGGCGATGATGGCATCCATTACAGATTCGGTGTCGTCGAACTGATCATCCTCTTCGTCATCTTCGCTTTCATCGTCATCATCTTCGTTCTTCTTGCGATCGCGCATATACATCCACACACCCGCAAGGATGAGGGTGAGACCGAACGCGCCAACACCGATCAACACGTATTGATTCTGTGTGATATCCGGTGATTCTGTGACGGTGGTTGGTTCACCTGAGATCGTGAATTCCAATGCGCCATCTTTCTCAACTGCAGTAGCGGTGTACACGTGGAAGTTCGCGCCTTGCAAGTTCTGAATGCCAGTATCCGTGAGGGTGGCGCCTTGAGCTTCCACACCTTCGGGCAGGAAGAGGCTGATGGAGCTGACGGATAGCAGTGTGGTTTGCTTGATGGTGATTTCCTCTGCTTTTGGAATGGATGCAAAGGCGATCAACCCATAGGGTTCTTCGCTGGGCGGCATGGCAAAGCCTTCTGCCGTTGAAACGAAGGGAGCGCTGTTATCGGTGGTTTCAAAACCAAGACCCGTTGCGCCATCTGGGAAGGAGATGAACGGAATGTTCTGTCCATCGCTCATGGGCACAAGCACGGTCTGTTCGCTGGTGTTGGTGACAAAATAAACGGCAAAGATCTGGGCTTCTTCACTGGCAAGGTCAAAGAAGATCTGCAACTCTTCAACCTTCAACACACTGAGGTCTTCAGTGGTGGGATAAATGACGATGGGTTCGAGCACAAGTTCAGAAGCGCCTGCAGGTACAACTGCAAACTCAGATTGATAGCTCATACCGCCGATCTCGACCTCTGTCAGATAGATCTGGCTTTCGCCGAGTTCTGTTTCAAAGGCATAGCTGCCATCAGGGTTCACTTCACCTTGTACATTGAGGAATTCGGTGGGACCCGCGCTTGGGTCGGCGCCGTGATCAAACCCGCGCAGGGTGATCTTCAAACCGGATGGAAGGTCTGTGCCAGTGCGATTATCGATCTGACCTTTGATCACGCTGAGCGCAGCAGCAACTTCAGAAGGAGTGCCTTGCGCTTCAGGCGTGACCTCAGCCTGGGGCGTGCCATCTGTCGCTGTTCCCTCCGCCGACGGGGTTCCTTCGGCAGGCGTGACAGCGAGAGTCTCGGTTGCTGCGGCAGCTACCGGCGCGGCAGGCGCCGCGAAGGTCAACGTGCGGATGTAGGCTGCGACGGCGTAGGCTTCCTCGTCGCTAAATCCGCTTCCGAAGGCGGGGAAGTTCCCGTTGCCTTCGCGGATGAATTTCACGAGGTCATCTTCAGATAACGCCGACATCATTTGCAAGTTGGTGAAAGCTACACCACAGTCGACACAGTTTTCTTCAAAGAGGGTCTTGCCAAGTTCAAGTTGTTCGTTGCTGGTGTGCAGGGTGAGAGCATACGAGACAACATCCCAACGTTCCTGATCGGTCAGGCTGGCAAAGGGCGGCATGAAACGGTCGAGCCGACCCTGGGTAACAACGGCATACCATGTGGATGGAGTCGCTTCGTTGGCATACTCAGGCAACCCGATCGGAATGACAGAGACGGGCAGGTCTTTGCTTTGTGGACCATCGCCCAAGCCAGTTTCACCGTGGCAGGGCAAACATTTTTCAGCATAGATAACCTTGCCATTTTCAGGGTTGGGCGCTTGGTCTGGGTAAAGTGGACCAAGTGTAGGAGCTACCGTGGGAGGGACGTATCCCGGCGGAGGGGTGATATCTGCTGCAAGAGTTTGGTTACAGGCTGCGAGCAGGAGGGTGCCAATGGCTAAAAGAAAGATGTGGCGTAATTTCATGAATTCCTCAATGGATGTGATGCGTGATCTGAAGATCACATTTCACTTTTTACTTCAAAGACTTCCCGCAAGATGGGCAGAAACTATCGGAGACGAGCACCGGTTTCCCGCACGAAGGACAGAACCCCGCAGATTTGCTTTTGTGCTGTTTGCGGCGGGCTGCGATCATGGCTTCGATATCTTCGTCGCTGAGTTCAGCAGCGGTGGAAGAAGAGTCGGCGCGTTTGGCAGCGGCGGCTTTTTCAATGCGTGATTCGGCATTGCGGGCAGAAGCGAGGAGAGGCTCGAGTTCATCGAGCTTGCGCAAAATATCTGAGCCTTTTTTCAAGAGTTCAGCGCGCTGCTCGGGGTAATCCTCGGCGGGAATTTTGCCGAGTTTGAAGTCGAAATCCAATTCCTGCAATGAGTTGATGACACGGTCACGTTCCGCTTTCAACGCGGAGATATCGTGCATTTCAATTGTTGAGAGCTTGCGCGGGCGTGACATGAAGGGAGCGTACAGATACATGCCGACGAGAACAAGTACTGCGAGTACGAGAAAGATTGAACCCAGTTCCATGAATATTCCCCTATTCCGCGTTCGCGATGAAAGATTGGATTTCAGAGACCGAAGCGAACGGACCGATCTTGATCTGGCGCAACACCCCATCACGGTCGATCAAATAGGTTTCGGGCACGCCCATTTGACGGTTCAAAATGCTGGAGATGTTCGATTGCAGATCGGGTGCATTGGGGAAACTGATGCCGAACTTCTTCAAATACCCGAAAGCGCCTTCAGGCGTATCAACATAGTCCACGCCGATGAAGACCACATCACCTTGATCTTTGTATAACTGCCAGGCTTCTTCCAATTCGGGTGCTTCCTGTTCGCAGGGTTTGCACCACGAAGCCCAAATGTTGATGAGCACAACCTTGCCGCGCAGGTCTGAAAGTTTCATCTGGGGCGTGTTGTTGTATTCATAGCCTTCAAAATAAACGAGGTCGAAATCGGGCACGGGCTGACCGATCTCTGCCATCGGGTTGCTGGCGCGGTTCAAACCAAAACCTACCAATGCAAGCAAGCCTGCAAGGAAAACCCAAATGGTGATCTGTGCCCAAAGCGGCACACTACGTTTGGCTGGAGTTGTTGTTTCTGTCATTGCATTCTCCGTAAAGAGACCTGACAGTTTGTGAACACATCAGGTCTGGAATTATTATTTTCTGTTCTTCAATTCTTCTTCAAGACGTCTCACGTACTCATCGTCACTGGACGAAGCCCTCGCTTCACTTTCTGGACCTGTGCCTGCCTCAGCGGACTTAGGCTTGGTCCACGCTCGGAACGCGCTGAAGAGCAATACCGCACCGATCACGATCAACACTGGCGGAATGATATACACCAGCCAATTGAACCCTGTGCGCGGAGGTTCAGAAAGCACACGCGCTCCGTAATTCGCAACGAAATAATCTTTGATCTCTTGTTCGTTCTTGCCTTCTGCCAGCATATCGCGGATCAACTCGCGCCACTGACGGCATGCTTCGGTGGGACACACATCCAACGGCGTGTTCTCGCAAACCGGACAATACAACTGCTTGGCGATCGCATTGACTTCATCGTCCGTGGGGGTGGTATCTTGAGCGAAAGCTACAGCAGTGATCAGACCAGATGCAACGAGCGCGAGTGTAAGAATAAGAAGGAATTTCTTCATTGAATTTCTCCGAGGGAAGTTGAAAGCCAAAGGTCGCAGGTTGACGACTTTTGACTTTCAACCTTTGATTCTTTTTAGTCTGCCGCGCTTGTCTGTCGATTGCCTGCGCTCACCTTGCGGCGGACGGGTTCATCTGCCGGGTCGCGGTCGGGCCAGGCGGCAAAGATGAGACCAAGCAGGAATGTCAGGCTGCCGATCCACAACCAGTTCACCAACGGGTTGACATAGATCTTGAAGGTTGCGCCCTCGCTGGAAACAGGCTGCCAGTCCACGAGCAGGATGTACAAGTCATCACGCAGGGTGGCATGCTGACCAGGGATGGTCATGTTCTGTTGGGAGTCGTAGTAATAGTCAATGCGCGGATATAACTGACCGATGAAAATGCCGTTCTCGTAAATATCCACGACCGAGCGGGTGTAGTTCACGCCCGCATCGAACTCGTCCCATGAAGCCAGTTCGCGGTATTCCACGCGATACTCAGCCAATTCCAAAGATTCACCTGCGGCAATGGTGCCCTGAGTTTCCTTCTGGAAGATTTCAATACCGAGGATACCGATCGCCATCAACGCCATGCTGATGTGGATGATGTAACCACCATAGCGGCGGCGGTTGCGTCCCATCAGGCGACCAATGGCAGTGAAGAAGTTCTCACTTTGCACTTTCATTCTTGCGCTCGCGCCACGCCAGAACTCATGGAAGGTAGCGAACAATACCAACGCGATGAGGAAGAACCCGATCAAAGCGTAGATATTCTGTGTGTAGGTGAAGACCAGCACCACGGTCAAGATGGAGGCGAGGGCGGCAGATTTCCAAATGGCACGACCAAGTGTCTGCACGGTGGAATGTCCCCACGCAGAGAGCGGTGCAATTGCCATCAAGAAAAGCAAGCCAGCAAAAAGCGGACCCGTGGCACGTTCATAATAGGGAGGTCCGACTGTGATCTTGGTACCGGTGAAAAGTTCTGAAGCCAATGGGGAGATAACACCCCAGAAACAAACAACGAGGATGCCCATGAAGAGCAGGTTATTAAGAAGGAAGAGCGCTTCACGCGAAAGCATGGACTTCATTTCGGTTTCGCTCTTCAACTCGGGCCAGCGTTTGATGAGCAGCGCCACTGAAGCGACCAGGGTCAAAGTGACGAAGCCCATGAAGAATGGACCGATGGGGCTGTTCGCAAATGAGTGAACTGAAGAGAGCACACCTGAGCGGGTGAGGAAGGTACCGAAGATGACCAACGCATAGGTCAAAATGACGAGGATCATATTCCAGTGTTTGAGCAAGCCGCGCTTTTCCTGGATCATGACGGAATGCAGGAATGCGGTTCCCGTCAGCCATGGCATGAAGGCGGCGATTTCAACTGGGTCCCAGCCCCAATAACCGCCCCAACCAAGCACATCGTACGCCCAGCGTCCACCGAGCACGAGACCCAGTGAGAGGAAGAGCCAAGCCCACAACGTCCAGCGGCGGGTAATGCGGATCCAGCGGTCATCGGTACGACCGGTGATGAGCGCTGCCATCGCGAAGGCGTAAGGGATAACAAAAGAAACGAAGCCAAGGTACAGCATGGGCGGATGAATGACCATGCCTGGGTGGCGCAGAAGCGGGTTCAAGCCCTGCCCATCTTGCGGGGTAAAGAGCGTTGCGCCTGCGGCAGGGGAGAACATACTCGGAATGACCTCGCCGTTGAGATCCCAAAAACGAGTGAAGGGATTCTCGAAGAAGATGTTCATTCCAAGGAAGAACGCCAATGTAATGGAAGAAACCACGATCACCCACGGCAGGAACTCAAGGTCACGGTCCCATTTGCGCAAGGTGACAGCCGATGTAAAGACCGCCAACAACCACGCCCAGAACAAAAGTGATCCGGCTTGTCCGCCCCACCAGGCAGTCACTTTGAGATAGGTAGGCATGCTGCTGCTGGTCACTTCATATACAAATGAAACTTCGAAGTGATTATTCACCAACAGATAGATCAGCACAGCTGCTGACAATGAAATGAGGGGGAAGGTTAATAATTGGGCACGTCGCGCACTTTCAACCAACGCGGCAGACCGATTCTGTACGCCATACACGGCGGCAACACCGCTGTAGATCGTAGCAATAAAACTTATTAGTAAAACGCCAAATCCGAATTCTGGGAGCATATTGACTTCCTGTTTCCTCCCTCCAATCCCTCTAACGAGGGGTGGGGGCAAGGGGGTGAGGTGTAGATTTCAAACAAAACCTGATGGATAGAACACCCATCAGGTTAATTGGTTAGTTTGTTGCTGCCTGTTCTGGCACAGCCTCTTCATATTTTGTGGGGCATTTGAGCAGCAGCTCCTCGGCGTAGAATACGCCGTCTTCACCCAACTTACCCGTCATGATCGCCTGCGCTTCGTTGCGGAGCAGGTCGGGCATCACGCCTTCATATTGAACCTTAATGCGTGAACGGGTCGGGTCGCTCACAGCCTGGTGCAACACTTCAGCCAGACCGCCCTGCGCTTCGATCTCGGCGTTATCGCCGGGAACATGCGCCACTTCGAATGTCAATGTGAGCGTGGCAGGGTCATACTGGATCGTATCGCCCAACACTGCGCCGGAAAGACGGACGCTCTTGTTAATGGCAGATGAACCTTCAGCATTCAGTTCGTCCACGGTCATAAAATATTCTGCGCTCGCCTGTGTGGACGAAGCGATGAGATACACGACAGCCGCGAGAATGAGCACGCCGCCGATAATGAATTTATTTCTTTGCATGGGATGCCTCCAAGGTTTGGTAATGCTAAATCGAACAATCTATGTCCATTTTACATGGTGACATTAAATAGGGCTGAGTTTATCGTCTGATGGATGTCACAAATCCTGCGTGACTTTGTCCTATTTCGCCATGACGGATGTTTAACCCTGCGTGAGAAGGATGGTTGAACTTTTGAAAAATGGTATAGTTGCCAAAATTTATGGAGGATACGGATGCCCAAAAAGCTCATCCTGATATTGACTTTAGTAACGATTTTGCTCGTCCCGATCCAGGTCCATGCTGCGCCTCAAGCCGACGTTCAAGCGGATACAGCCACCCTGGACTTCCCAAACACTGTGACCTTTTCTGCCACCCTAAGTGCTCCTGCAGAGATCGTCTCCATCACCCTCGAATATGGCAATGAACAATTGAATTGCGGCGAGGTGGTTGCCAAAGCCTTCCCCGATTTTGTCCCTGCCACATCCGCCGATGTCGCCTGGACTTGGGATATGCGCCAAAGCGGCTCACTCCCACCCGGCACCACCATCTGGTGGCGCTGGCGCTATGTCGACTCCGCCGGCACAGAATTCGTCAGTGATACCAATACCATCACCTGGTTGGATGACCTTCACGATTGGCAGACCCTTTCTGCCGAGAATGTCCGTATTCATTACTATGGCTTGGAGAAAAGTTTTGCCCAATCCATGGTGGATGCCGGTCTGGAAGGTCTACGCCGCAATAAAGAGCAAGCCGGCATGACGCCCGATATCCCTGTGGAAATTTACGTCTACCCCAGCTACGATGACATGCGTGATGCCATCCTCTACGAACCGCAATGGACTGGCGGCTTGGCATACTCCGACTCCAGCATCATCATTATGGGAACCTCCGGCGATGCGAACTTCGACAAAGCCACGGTCATCCACGAAGTGACCCACATCCTTGTGGGACGTAACGCCTTTACTTGTATTGGTTTCATCCCCACCTGGTTGAATGAAGGTCTTGCGGTCTATAACGAAGGTCCGCTCGATCAAAGTATGCAATCCCAATTCGATATCGCCCTGCGTGACGATGCATTCTTCCCTGTTCGAGCCTTGGGCGGGAACTTCTCCGAGATTCCCGAAAAAGCATTGCTTTCTTATGCTCAATCTTACAGCGTGGTGAAATACATGATCGAAACGCACGGGCAGGAGAGAATGGGGCAATTGTTGACGGCGCTCAGCAATGCAGAGCCCATTGATGATGCCTTGATCGAGATCTATGGCTTCGATATCGATGGCTTGGACAATGCCTGGCGTCAATCCGTAGGCTTGTCTCCTTTGACCGTGGCACAAGCCACTGCCCAACCTACCCCGACCTTTGTGCCCACATATGTTCCCATTGATGGCATTCCACAAGCGATCACCCCAACACCTTATACGATTCCTCCTTCGTCATCATCGGATGGGACGGAAACAGGTACGAATACCGATGACAATACATTTTTATTCGTAACCATTGCATTGGTTTGTATCTGCCTTATTTTTGGGTTGATCCTCGGTGTGATCATCCTTGGAGTGATCGTGCGCAAGAACAACCCCAAAGGAGGCAACCATGTTTAATTTGAGAAAAATATCCCTGACCATTGCCGCGCTTGCTCTTTTGGGTACCATGTTCCTGAGCGCCAGCGCACAACAAAACGTATTGGCAATGCAGATCGGTGTTCCACTTGATCAGGCATTGGTCTACAACGGCGGAGAGTCTGCCAACTTGCGCGACTATGACCCCGCCACCACCTACAGCGCTGGTGACAAACTCGTCTTCAGCGGATTGGTACAACTCGACCCCCATTTGAATGTCCGCCCCGACTTGGCAGAGACTTGGGAAGTGACCGGCAATGGCACCATTTACACTTTCAAGATCCGCGACAATGCCAAATTCCATAACGGACGCGACGTTACGGCTCAAGACATCGTCTTTTCATGGGAACGCGCGGCCAGTCCTGAGTTGGCATCAGACACCGTGTTGACCTACATGGGTGATATCGTCGGTGTGCGTGAAATGGTGCAAGGACAAGCAGATCACATCAGCGGTTTGCGAGTCATTGACGATAAAACGCTCGAAGTCACCATCGATGCACCCAAACCCTACTTCTTAATGAAGCTCACCTTTCCAACCTCATACATTGTGGATAAAGATAATGTATCCGTTGGGGAAGAATGGGTGCGTCAGCCGAACGGAACCGGTCCATATAAGTTGACCGAATGGAGATCCTACGAATACATCACGTATGAAGCCAACAAAGATTTTTATCTTGGTGCTCCCTCCATTCCCTATGTGGTGGTAAAGATCTATGCGGGTGATGATGTCCGTCTGTTCGAGACGGGCGAGATCGATATTGCCGGTGTTGGCTTGTACGATGTGGAACGTATGCTCAACCCATCGGAGCCTCTGAACCGCAATCTCGTCACCGGTGTGGACCTGTGCACAAGTTACACAGTTTTCGACACCACCCAGGCTCCATTCGATGATGCCAATGTCCGCCGAGCATTTAGCATGGCGTTCGACCGTCAGCGTTATGTGGATGTGTTGTATCGCGGCATTGCCCTGCCTGCTGTGGGTTTATATCCGCCCGGCTTGCCTGGTTTTAATTATGGTTTGCAGGGCTTACCTTACGATCCCGAACAAGCCCGCGAACTTCTTAAGCAATCCAAATATGGCGGACCCGAAGGTTTGCCTGAGATCGTGTACACCAATGCAGGCATTGGCAGTTACCTTGGCGGGAATGTCGCAGCGTTGGCTGAAATGTGGCAACAGGTTCTGGGTGTGACCATCAAGGTTGAGAACCTTGACTACAATTTCTATTCCGAGCAGATATTCTCCGGCAATCATGGTCAGATCTTCGATGGCGGTTGGTGTGCCGATTACCCCGACCCTGAAAACTTTGCCGATGTGCTTTTCCATAGCGGTGCGCCGCAAAATCATGGCGGGTACTCCAACCCCGAGTTGGATGCCCTGCTCGAAGCCGCCCGCATCGAACCGGATGTGACCCAACGCATTTCCATGTATCAGGAAGCCGAACGCATAATTGTTGAAGATGCCCCCGTCTTGTTCACTACCCACTCGCTTTCCTATTTACTGGTGAAACCCTATGTGAAGGGTTACCCCAACACCCCGATCTCGATCTCAGGTGAGAGATACATGTGGTTGGAAGGGAAATAGTTCTTTCTTCTTTCCTCTTTCTTTTAGTTGGATAAAGAAGAAAGAGGAAAGAAATCTATTTGGATTGAACGAAGAACTCCACCGCCTCGATCTCCCCGCCGACGCTTGATACGCTGAAATCAAAGTTGAGCGAACTCCCCGGCTGGAGCGCTCCGACTTCCCAGCGGCGCACACCAACCACAGTTCCATTTTTGTTGTACGCTACCGCCGCGACCCAAACCTGGGTTGCGGCGTTTGATTCGGCAGGCAAATAGATTTGTCCACTAACCTTTGCTGTCTTTCCATCCCAATCTATTTCTGCGGATGTGTTGTCCAATGATATGGGTAGATATGTAGAGCCGCCCGGCATGGCACTTAACATTTGGATTTGAGGTTTTGCATTGGCGGGCGTGTTTGGGAAATACACATAAACTGGCAGAGACGAATTTGCTGGCAGAATGTCCAATGGCATGAATGCAGTTTGATAGACAAGCGCTGTGCCGCTTTCATCAAATAACGTGATGCGCGCTGAAACATTTTCAAGAATGCCGCCTGTGTTGTTTTGGATGAGTGCAAAGCACCACAAACCAGAGTCCGCTGTGGGGTGGCAAACGGCTTGGGTAACAGGAACAGGCACAGGCGTCAGAGTTGAGGCGGCGGCGAGAGGGGCAGAAAGGTCTGGGATGATGAGCGACTGACCGATGGTGAGCGTGTTTGGGTTCACTTCCGGATTCGCCGCAATTAAATTTTCTTGAGGTATCTTGAATTTCTCAGCAATTTCGCTGATGGTATCGCCGGATTCAACGATGTAGATTTGTGGAGTGTTGGTGGGCAGCGGCGTTTCCAAGATGACCAACACATTCGGTGTGGAAGTTGACGCAGGGGTGTTGGTAAGGTACGGTTGAAGTGAGACGTCTGTGGTTTGGGTGGGGGCGGGCTGGCATGCAGAAAGAAAAGTTAACAAAAGCAATAATAGGGCATTTCGCATACGGTGATTATAATGTGCTCGAAATATTTGGCGGTCTGCCATAAAAATCTTTTGGAGGAAACATGCAATATCGACATCTTGGAAGGACGGGAATTCAAGTCAGTGAATTGTCCATTGGGTCCTGGGTTACGTTCAAGAATCAAGTGGATGTAAATGCGGCAGTGGAGATCATGGCGGCTGCATATGACCATGGCGTGAATTTCTACGACAATGCCGAAGTGTATGCGAGTGGGAAGTCGGAAGAGGTGATGGGTGCGGCGCTCAAGAAACTAAACTGGCGGCGCGGAAGTTATTTGATCTCGACCAAGTTCTATTGGGGTTTGGAAGAAGGCATCAATGAGAAGAATACGTTAAACCGCAAGCGTCTCATTGAAGGTATCAATGGTTCGTTGAAACGCCTTGACATGGATTATGTCGATCTCATCTATTGTCATCGCCCCGATAAAACCACACCCATCGAAGAAACCGTTTGGGCAATGCACAACATTATCGAATGGGGCAAGGCGATCTACTGGGGTACATCAGAATGGGCAGCATCGGAAATTATCGAAGCCATTCAGATCGCAGAACGCCATCACCTGCACAAACCGGTGGTGGAACAGCCCCAATACAATCTCTTCGAACGCGGACGCCTCGAAGGTGATTATGTCCGCTTCTATAAAGAATATGGATATGGCACCACCATTTGGAGTCCGCTGGCTTCGGGGTTGCTTTCTGGTAAATACAATAAGGGCATTCCACAAGACAGCCGCGGTGCGCTAAAGGGTTATGAGTGGCTGCATGAGCGCCTGACCGATCAGGAACGATTGAAAAAGGTTGCTGCGCTTGAATCGATCGCGAATGAGCTCGGTGCCACCATTTCGCAGTTGGCATTGGCTTGGTGTTTGAAAAACCCATTCGTAAGCACGGTCATCACCGGCGCGAGCCGTGTGGAGCAGGTTCACGAGAACATGAAGGCGGGTGAGATCGCACCGAAGATCACGCCTGAGATCATGGCACGCATTGATACAGTATTTGGCGTGAAGAAGAACGAAGACGACGATTAGTAAACGATAAACTACAGTCCATGAACCGTGGACTGTTTAAGAAAAACTCCGAGGCAACACCTCGGAGTTTTGTTTTAGATCTTCGAGAAATAATTCTCTTCCACACTTTGCCAGGTCTCTTCACGCAGTTTCATATATTTTGCAAGCAGCGGATGAACCTTGGATATATCTTCGTAAATCTTTTGAGCGACACGTCGAATGGAAAAGTGTGCATTTGCGGCCGTTCGTAACTGACAGAAGGCAAAAGCTTCACGCAAATTGAACTGCGCCAGCACCCGGCGGTTGAATCCGTTCGGGACAATGTATTGGGCGACATCGGGATTGAAGGTGTGGAGCTTTTCGTACATTGCATGTGCAGCATCCATCGCCGCCTCATACTTGGACCCGAAACCTGCTTCTGTTATAAGCAGCGGAGTCGTGTACCCAAGCCTTGTGGTCAGCCGTTGCGGGGTTTGCGTCATCATGCGGTGACGTTTGAACTCGGCATATGCGCCCTGGTCCATGACGAGGTCGAAGGTGTAGGTGGCGTATTCCAACTCGCGCAAAGGCGTATCGTATTTGCCGAGTTTTCCAAGCAAGGTTTCGGCGAGGGCTTCGCGTTCTTTTTTCTTGAGCGATTTGATGTATGCAAGCGCATTGGCATAGGGGACTTCATCGAAACGGTACAATGCCGCGGCGAGGATCTTCTTTTCGCCGTCTTTGTCGTAATCAATTAATTCGCACCAATCCGATTTGCGATTTTCGATGGACGATTTCCGATCCTCGAGATCGCGAATGGTTTCAATGGTGTAGGAATTTGCGTCGGCATACTTTACCAATGTTGGGGTTTCAGACTTGGAGACTTCTTTCAACTTTTCACCGATCTGGCGTACTTCTTCGAGCGGGTGAGAGAGCATCTTGCGAATGGTCATTTCGATGACGCGCGCATTGGCGGTCATGCCTACGTTGGCGTTGGCGGCGGCGGGGAGCAGGAAGCGACAGCGGTCCACGTATTGCGAGCGGATGCGGCGGTCGTAGGCTTCGTCGTTTTCGTTGTCGCGGCGCGGGGAACGCTCAACGATGAGATTCTTGACCGGGTCCAGCGATTCAGCATAGGTTGAGAAAAGGAGGCGAACCGTTGCCATGAATTCGTCGCGCAAGGGATGTCCATCCAATTCAGGCGGGACAGTGAAGTCATCCGATCCCCACTTTTGATAGCGGGTTGATTTCTCGGTATAAGATGCAAGGCGGTTACCTTCGATGGCTTCGATGGCAACCCGTGAGACGTTTTCAAATGCGATATGCAGAACAGCATGTTCCGCTACAGAAGCGTGACCATACCCCACGACCCACTTCTCGTGAAATTGAGCAGACTTTTCGTCGCTGAGTTCTGCGGCGATCTCACGAAAGGATTCTGGGGAGCGCGATGTTTTGGCAAAGGCAACAGCGATGGTTTCCGGGCTTAGGGCTCGCGGGGATAAAAGGTAGATTTCTCGTTCAGGCATGTTTTCTCCTAAGTTGACGATGGACAAGTCTCCATGATCTATCGTCTGTGGTTCATGGTCTGTTCATAGAAAAGCGACCAGCTTATTTCTTCGCTGATCGCTGTGTTGGTGTGAATGACTATCCCATTCTACCCAGTGGTTTGCCACCGAGCAAATGCAAATGAATATGAAAGACGGTCTGACCTGCTTCGGCGTTGGTGTTAATGACAAGGCGGTAGCCTTTTTCAGAAAGACCTTCCTGTTCAGCGATCTGTTTTGCCACGCTGAACAGATGACCGATCAAGGGCTCATCGTCCGGGATCATCATATTGACCGAGTCGATGTGTTTGTTCGGAACGATCAGAATGTGTGTTGGCGCGGCGGGATTGATATCGCGGAAGGCATAGGTTTGTTCGTCGCGATAGACGCTGGTGCTGGGGATATCGCCTTTGATGATCTTGCAGAAAAGACAATCAGACATGGGATTCTCCTGAACTTATGGGGTAGGCAAAGGTCCGTATTCTTCAGCGCAGACCATATTGTAATATTGTTGTTCAACTTCCTGATTCGACAGGATGTACTCTGCCGAAGTTTCTCCGATGATCCGAACGGTATCGACGGCACTGAAGGCTTCTTGCGGCGAATAGACGGGGAGGGTCATCACGGGGTCGTTGATCCTGCCTTCGGGAATCCAGTCGGGGCGTTCTGGGTCAACTTCATCGGCTAATGGCACCCAATTGTACATGATGGGTCCGCGTGGATTTTGGGTGAAACCTAACCTGAATTGCAATTGCCGCGCCGCTTCCACGGGGCGAACACCAAAGGCACCATTGGGCCAGATGATCGCATTGGGTGTTTTTGCAAAGGTGCTTTCAAACCCAGCCAACGAACCTTGTAATTCACGCGCGATGATGGTCTTGGCAGCATCATTGGAGAGGATGGCACCGGGTGTTACACCACGGGCCTGGTGATTGACAAAGCCTTCAAGCTCAAGCGAAACATTTCCTTCTAAAAGACTTGGATCTATATTTTGCTCACTGATCCAGGCATTGGTAACGGTCCAGCCCCATTTCTCATAATATTCACGAAAGTTCTTATCAAAATATTCTTCCGTCTGGTTGCCATCTTGTATCAAAAGTACCGAGCGCGGAGGGATCGTTGCATTGCGCTGCAAGAATCCATGCAGTTGATTCGTATTGATCGCCTCAAAGCCCTGTGATTTGAGCAGGTCCATCAGGTCGAAGTAATCCAAAATGGTAATGCTGTCTGGAAGTTCAGCTGTGCCGCGGTTGATGTTCTTGAACAATATCACCATTACCACAGTCCCTGGCTGGGCGTTGATCGGATTCCATTTATAGCGCAGGTATCGACAGGTATCTCTGTGATAGGTGTGCGGCGTATCGAGTGGATTAAGCAGATCGGTTTGAAATGGACCGGGAAGAGCCGGTGCAGACTCCGCTGGTGACTGCTCGGTCGAGGCTGGAGCAGAAGGCGTGTCTGACGGGGAAGGACTTAATTGGCAGGATACCAAAATGGAAACGAGGGATAGGATGGATGTGAAGCGGAGGATAATAGGAAAAATGGTGTTTCTTGTAGATTGCATACGGATGGAATTGTAAACTAGATTTAGGTGCCGGTTCACATACGATAGACCATCGATTTTATGGTCTATCGTATGTTGGGTGTATTAGGGTTGCGTTTTAGGGAATTGGTCCGTAGGTTGGCGCACAGACAATGTCGTAGTATTCCAATTCAACGGCTTTGTTCTGTTGTGCGTAGGCAGCTGCTTCGTCACCGATAATGCGGACAGGGTCGATGTTGTCGAGCACGTTCGTGCTCCAGTAACGGGGCAAGGTCATGAGCGGATTGCCAGCCGGTACTTCGGGAATTGCCATGGGGTTCGATGCGCTCACCGCATCTGCCTGCGGGATCCAGTTGTACATCACCGGTCCGCGTTCGTTGACGGTGAAGCCGAGTTTATAGCCAAGGGTGGGACCGATCTCAACGGCACGCTTGGAGAAGCCACCACCAGGCCAGATGTAGCCGATGGGCGTCTTGTTCATATACTTCTGAATCGACGTGATGGCGCCTTGCATTTCACTGGTAATGAATTCGTCCGTAGATCCTTCGCTGATCGGAATGTTATGAATGTAACCGTGCGATTGATAGTCCACCCAGCCTTCGGCAGAGAGAGCCGCATTTTCAGCCCACAGGTCGGTACGTTCATCAATACCGATATAGGCATTGACCACGGACCAGCCCCACTGGTCATGATATGGTCGGAAGTGGTCGTTGAAATATTCTGCAAAGTGACGATCATCCACGATAAAGATAACCGAGCGCGGAGGGATGTAGGCATTGTCATACATAAAGTCTGCCAGTTGCTGCATGTTGATGGCAGAGAACCCAGCCTCAAATAGACTGTCCATGATCTTCTTGTGTTCGTTCACGGTCACGTCGTTGCCGCTGGCTTCACCTTTGTTGATACCGTGATGCATTACGACCATCACAACAGTTCCGGGGGCAGCCTTGGTAGAGTCCCATTTGTTTTTGAGGTACTGGCATGAATCTGTGACGTATGTGCGTGGAAGATTTTCAGGGTTTAACAAAGAGCTTTGATATGCGGCAGGCAGGGCAGGCGGAGTGCGCGGAATAGTTGCAGTAGGGATGGGAGTATCTGTAATTTGAGGAGTTGCTGTCGGGGCATTGATCTGAGCCACGGCAGTTTCAAATGCGGCTGTCAATGCGGCGTTGATATCGGGAGTGGCGGCTTCGGGTTGGCAGGCAGCCAGAAGTGTTGCAAACAAGCTAAAGCTAAGAAAGAACCGAGAAACGATTAACGAATGGCGAGTGGTTTTGCGTCGCATGATGAATTAATATCCTTTTTGTGATTGCCAATAATAACAGAAAAGGCGCACTGGGTTTCAGCACGCCTTTCCTTTTATTCGTTACTTATTTCTTGTTGTTCCTACTCGTCACTCTTGCCTGAAACAAAGTCTTCCACTTTTTGGCGGGCAACTTCATCTTTGAACTGCTTGGGCGGGGTCTTGAAGAAGTAAGAGGAAGGACCAATGATGGGACCAGCAAGTTCGCGGTCGAGCGCGATCTTGGCACAACGAATGGCATCGATCATGACACCTGCAGAGTTGGGGCTATCCCACACTTCGAGTTTGAGTTCGAGGTTGAGAGGTACATCGCCGAAGGTCGTGCCTTCCATGCGGATGTAGCACCACTTGCGGTCTGTCAACCAGGGTACATGGTCGCTCGGACCAACATGCACATTGCCCGGGTCGATCTCGTAGGGGATCATGCTGGTGACAGCGTTGGTCTTGGAGATCTTTTTGGATTCAAGACGTTCACGCTCGAGCATGTTGAGGAAGTCGGTATTGCCACCGAAGTTAAGCTGATAGGTACGATCGATCTTCACGCCTCTGTCGACGAAGAGACTGGTCAACACACGATGAACGATCGTCGCCCCGACCTGACTCTTGATGTCATCACCGAGGATGGGCAGACCAGCATCGGCGAAACGCTTGCCCCAGTATTCAGAGGAGGCAATGAACACGGGAATACCATTGACGAAGGCGCAGCCCGCTTCGATGATCTGCTCCACGTACCATTTCGTTGCCATTTCCGAGCCAACCGGCAGGAAGCTGATGACGACTTCGGTCTTTGTCTCCTTTAATAGGCGCACAATATCGGCAGTGGAGCCGGGCGCTTTTTCAATGACCTGGCTTAGATATTTGCCCAAGCCATCATGGGTCATGCCGCGTACAACGGGTGCATTGAGATGGGGGACATCACAGAATTTATAGGTGTTGTTCGGCTCGGCAAAAATGGCTTCGGAGAGATCTTTGCCAACCTTGGTGGCGTTGATGTCGATCGCCATCGTAAATTCGATATCACGGATGTGATATTCGCCTACCTGTGGGTGCATAATGCCAGGGATCACATCGTCGTTCTTGGCATTTTTGTAGAATTGAACGCCTTGCACGAGGGAGGAGGCGCAGTTTCCTACGCCAATGATCGCCACACGCACTTTTTTCTTGTTTGCCATTGGTTTATCTCCTGAGGTGGATTACAGTTTCCTTATTGATTTTTGAGGATCGATTTTCAGATACAACCGTGAAGTATAATCTTACCCAAGGTTATTTGTATGGCTGACTCGCAAGAAAAAATACTTTCCCGCCTTCTTGAAGTGACTCGTAGTTTGGATTCTGAAGCAGACCTTGAGGCTAACCTGCGCTTGATCTTCTCTGCTGCGGTGGAATTGACAGGCAGTGAGACTGCATCTCTATTGGAATATGATGAGACGGCGTTAAACTTTTTCTTTAAGTATGTACCGTGGTTCCACAAAAATGCGAACGATGGGAAAAGCACAAGGATTCCTCTTAATGGAAGCATAGCGGGCTGGGTTTTTTTGAACAATACATCAGTTACCGTTAATGATGCCACCAATGATCCGCGCCATTCGAAAAAAGTGGATGAACTTGCAGGTATTACTATCCACTCGGTCTTGGGTGCGCCGATGATGGCGCGCGGTACTCCGATCGGTGTGTTTGAAGTTTTCAATAAACGAAGCGCTTACACCAATGAAGATGTGTTGATCGTTGAAAATTTAGCGGCGCTTGCAGCTGCAGCGATGCAAAAGAATATTCTTGAGCAGACCGTACTTGCTTTGAAGGAAGAGGCGCGCGAACTGGATCGAATGAAGAACGAGTTCATCGCCATTACCTCGCACGAATTGCGCACTCCGTTGGGATTGATCCTTGGTCATTCTACTTTCTTGAAAGAGTTACTTGACAGTAGTTACGATGACCAGATCGACGCCATAATCCGTAATGCTTCACGGTTGAAGGAGATCATCGAAAGCCTGACGAGCGTGGATAATTACGAAACAGGCGGCGCGTTGGTACGCTCGCGGAAAGTTTCCATCGCGCGTATCATTGATGATGTAAGCATATCTTTTGGTGAAATGGCAAATAAAAAGAATATCACCATTAAGAAGGCTATCCAACAGGGAAGTGAATTGTGGGTTGAGGTTGATGCTGGTAAGGTTGCCATTGTGCTTAGTAATCTCTTAAAGAATGCCATTGCTTTCTCGAATGAAGGCGGCGAGATCGTAATTCGCGGTGAAAAACAACCAGATTATGTGAAGGTATCTATCAAAGATAATGGCATAGGCATCCCTGCCAAAGATCTACCCCATGTGTTCGATCGCTTTTATCAGGTTGAAGGGCACCTCACTCGTAAACATGGAGGTATGGGTCTGGGGCTTTCAGTTGCAAAGGTGATGGTCGAGATGCATGGCGGGCGGATTTGGGCAGATAGCGAAGAAGGCAAGGGTAGCATCTTCTCCTTTATTTTGCCTGTGCGTAGTGAACCCCCGCCTCCGGCACCGTCTTCTCCCTTTGCCGGATAAATTTGTCAGATCCATCCCGTCACACCGTTGACGGGATTTTTATTTCCCTATACACTCACGCCTATTAAATTTTGAAGGGCATTTCATGCAAACTCTCAATAGTCAATTTGAATTGATCCGCCAATCTGCCACCGTTTCGTTGACAGATCGCATCCTCGCGCTAAAAGCCAGTGGGAAACCCATCATCAGTTTGCAAGTCGGCGACCCGGATTTTGGAACACACCCTGCCATTGCCGAAGTGGCACTCAAAGCCATGCAAGAAGGGCAAACCCATTACGGTCCTTCGAATGGCACGCTTGAACTTCGCAAAGCCATTGCGCACAAACTTCAACGTGATGAAGGTGTGGGCTACGATCCGAACTCGGAAATTCTCGTCACCAATGGCGGAATCCATGCCTATTACACGGCGATGCAATCCATCCTAAATCCCGGCGATGACGTGTTGATCCCGGACCCTTCCTGGGCGACTCATTCGAATATGGCGACCATGCTGCGTGGAAATGTCATTCGCATCCCTGCCCCCGCCGAGAATGGGTTCATCCCTCATTTCGATTCGTGGCTGAAAGCTCTCACTCCTAAAACCCGTGTCATTGTCCTGAACTATCCCTCGAACCCGACCGGGGCGTATCCCACCCGTGAATACTTACAAAAGCTTCAAGACTTTGCTGCTAAAAATAATTTGTGGATCGTCAGTGATGAAGTTTATGGCAGTTTGTATTATGGCGAGAAACCGACCAGTGCCGCTGCCATCGAAGGCGCAAAAGAGCGGACCTTGCTGGTGCATAGTCTTTCCAAATCGTATGCGATGACGGGTTGGCGAGTGGGCTTCCTTGCAGCACCTGCGAAAGTGATTAGCAACGCCTTGAAAGCCAGCCAAAACTCGATCACATGTGTCGCTCCCTTCATTCAAAAGGCAGCTGCCTTTGCATTGACTGACCCAGCCATTCAGGATGTGACGGCGTCCATGCGGGCAGCTTATGCCAAACGCCGCGAACTGGTCTTGCACCTCGCCCGTGAACTCGAAAGCGATAAGGTCATCGTCACGCCTTCAC
>JBEBCV010000488.1:0-11208 GCA_041157505.1 Chloroflexota bacterium
GGATCATCTCTACAATATTTTGAATGGCTTGTTCACCAAGCAACTGTGGATTTTGTGAAACGGTAGTTAATGAGGGATAAAAAAAAGCAGACTCAGGAATGTTGTCAAACCCAACGACTGCCAATTGTTCAGGAACGTGTATATCTTGACGATGCGCCTCGCGCAAAACGCTTAATGCCATCTGATCGTTGGCTACGAATACTGCATCGAGATAGGGGAATGCTTTGAGCAATTGAATGAAAGCCTGTTCACCGCTGGCAGAAGACCAATTCCCTTCTGTGCAGCGATAATCAGAGGCATCCATGCCATTCTTTTCCAGGGTTTCGCGCCAGCCACGTTTCCGTTCTCGTGCTTCCCACCAATCCATTGGTCCAGAAATATGCCCAATGCGTCTTCGTCCATGATCGAGTAGATGCTGCACTGCCATGACCGCACCCTGGTAATTGTCTGTAGAAATGCTTGGGACGCCGGGGTGAGGCTCCATGGTGAGAAACAGGACAGGTACAGGTATGGAGGCGAGGCGGTCTGAAAGCCAGTCGCGGTTGGGACCTATCTCCGGAACTGCCCAGAGGATCCCATCCACCTGACGAGCAAGTAATGAGTCAAGGACTTCTTCTATGCTGGCAGTTTCGAAGTCGTCGATCTCTTTCATCAACAACATATAACCAAGTTGGTCTGCCATATCGGCGATGCCATTGAGGGTACGTGAGGGACCAATGTACTTTAAACCGTAGGTTACGATACCTAATGTGTAACTTTTCTGCTGAATGAGGCTGCGGGCAAGGGTGCTTGGGCGGTAGCCCATTTCTTCAACCACGTTCTCGACACGTTTGCGGGTTCCCTCTGAAACGTATGAGACGTTGTTGATCACACGCGAAACGGTCTGAGTAGACACGCCGGCTGCGTGTGCTACATCTTTGATGGTGACGCGTTTCTTGCGATCGGGTAGGGTCAAGGGTGAAAGCCTAATGACTTCGTACGTATGTTATCGATAACATGTTATCGATAACATAATAACAAAACTAAATAGCAGAGTCAAGAGGCAATATTTTATGATCCATTTGGGTAATGCTTGCGCGTAGGCAATTCAGTGTGTTTTCCACACATCAAGATAAAAAAAAGCATCCGAATCTTTCTACGCCTTGATTCGTTCTCTCTTTAATGATCCGAATCAAAGCTGGTGCTGATTCATGGCAGGAGGTGAATAAGAGATATCTGAAATTATGTTTGTATGAGCGACATATTTTTTTGCAATAAACACTGCATAGTTACTACTTATATGAAATTCGTTTGTTCTTTTTGAAAGATCGGCAACCTAATGAGTAAGGTAGTAACAGGGGGCTTTTGATACTGTCCGATTACATCCATCCTGAAAATTAAGAAACATGTTAGTGGATGCGTCCCATGGCTGAATGCTAAAATGACACGGTTAATTTTTTCGAAAAATCCTTATGAAAGAAATCAAAATGAGATCGAATACCATATCAATCCGTTTGGCACTGTTCATTATTCCGCTTGCTATACTTGCTGCAGGGGCGGGCGTCTTTTGGCAGGGGACTGGAGAACCTTATCCGTTTGAGACCTTGCGCGGTGAAACCGTCATGATACGCGGTCACGGACTGTACCGCTTCGACACGGTCAATTCTTCTGCGCAAGAGATCGGCAACGATATCGTCACACTGCTGATCGGAGTACCGCTCTTGGTCACTGGCATTGTGCTAAGCCGCAAAGGATCGCTCCGCGGTCAACTTCTTCTTACAGGCGCGCTGGGGTTTTTCCTCTACACCTATGGCTCGATGAGCTTCCTGACAGCCTTCAACCCTTTCTTTCTTGTCTATGTTGCATTGTTCTCGTTGAGTTTGTTCGGTTTTATCTTCTCGATGAAGGATCTGGATGTGGATGAAATTTCCCGTCGCATCTCAGATGGATTTCCACGCCGTTCCATCGCGATCTACTTCATCACCGTCGCGGTCTTTCTCACCCTGGCCTGGCTCGGATTAGTCGCCTCTCCCTCACTGACATGGACTCCGCCTGCCGGTCTCGAATCCGCGATCACAATGGTCATTCAAGCCTTAGACTTGGGCATCATCGTCCCGACGAGTTTCTTAACCGCTTACTTGCTTTTGAAAAAACAACCATGGGGATATGCCCTCTCTTCGGTGATGCTCTTAAAGATCCTGACCATGGGTGCGGCATTGATCTCCATGATCATCGTTCAAATTCTTTCTGGGGTGGCTGTAGACCCGGTGGTTTCGACCATCTTTGTCATCATCAGTTTGTCTGGTATTGTTCTTGGCATCATCACCCTGAAAAATATTCGGGATTGAGTATTTATCCTTCACAAGTATGGACCACAGAATCGCCCTATTCACTGACTTGGAAGAAGAGAATTCATTATGACGAACAAAGCACGCATCAAACGTTTTTTTTCAGGGTTGGGCATTATGCTGCTCGTCCTTGTTGTAGGGTATCTGTTTATCCGTCCCTGGCATTTGCGTTGGGGTGCCACAACTGAAGATGTTTCGCGGGCAATGCCCGGTGACCTAGAACATATCGGCTGGACACGAGCTATCACCATTGAAGCTGCACCTGAAGAAGTCTGGCCTTGGCTGATGCAATGGGGGCAGGGACGCGGGGGCTGGTACAGTTACGATTGGTTGGAAAATCTATTGGGTTTTGATATCCATACCGCTGACCGTATTTTGCCTGAGTACCAAGACCTGAACGTTGGTGACCCGATCTGTATGGCGCGTGGTTTCTGCACAAGCCAAGTGACGGTAATAGAGCCGAACCAATGGCTAAGCTGGCAGGCAAAGGATGAAGAAGGCACACCCGTTTGGACGTTCACGTTCGGGCTGGTTCCTGTAGATGATACTCATACCCGGCTGATCGTCCGTGAGAGTTTCAATAACAGTTTTGTGCCACCAGCGGCTGTCTTCGCATTAGAAATTCCAGATGTGGTTATGGAATTAAAAGCGCTCAATACGGTCAAAGAACGGGTGGAAGGTGTACAACGCTCTGTCTTTACAACACATCTTGAAATAATCGCCTGGCTTACTGCTTTAGGAGTGGGTTTGACCGCTCTTGTGTTATATGCGAATCACAATAACGGAAAACATTTATTGGCAGTCTGCATCGCTTCTGTTCTGGTGTTGTTGCCGATTACGTTCCTGTTCCTTCCGATCTGGCTGCGTCTCGCACTTGACGTTGCTTTGATCGCCGTATTGGTGTGGGGAAAACGTCATTAGATGTAATCAAATTTATTGTTCGAAATAAGCATCGCCCTGTTATGTAAAACAGGGCGATGCTTTCATTATGACTAAAAGATAATAAATTAGAACAAATGCTTCCTTCAACACTGAGGGTGGGTACTGGTTTGTTGACAAATAATACCGCATTGAGGTATATTGTTATAATGTTATAACATTTAGCCTTGGAGGCAGTCTTTGGCTGGTAAAACTAAAATTCGAGCGGCGGCGGTGCAGTTTGGCGTGGTGGCGGATGTCGCTGCGAATCTGCAAACCTGTCTGCGGATGATCGATGAAGCGGCGAAGCACAAGCCCGATGTGATGGTGCTGCCTGAATTTGTCAATCACATTGCCTGGTATCGCGATGCGGCTCATTGCTACGAAGTAGCTGTTTCGCTCGACGATGACTTTATCCATGCGATCAGCAGAAAAGCCAAAGAACATGGCTGCTATATCAAGATCAACGTCACGTTGAAACGAGATGACGGCAAGGTTTCGGGCACGAATGTTTTGTTTGACCCAGCGGGGAATGTGGTCGGGTTGACCGATAAGCAGATTCTGATGGGCAATGAGAACAACTTCCTTGAGAAGTCCACGACGATTGCGCCGATCCTTGAAACGGACTTGGGGCAGGTTGGCATGTACGCTTGCATGGACGGAGTCATCCCTGAGGTGGCGCGGGCATTGGCGGTGAGACGTCCGCAGATGCTATTGAATAGTTTGAATTCATTTGCGCATGATGAAGCGTCGCTGCATATTCCTGTGCGGGCGGCGGAGAATAAGGTGTTCGTCGTCGCGGCGAACAAGGTCGGGTCATTGGTTCCAGAGGAAATGCGTGAAGCCGTAGCGGCGCGACTCAAGATCGACCCAAGTTTTCTCGAAGGTGCGGGCGAGAGTCAGATCGTTGCGCCTGATGGGACGGTCTTAGCCAAAGCGCCGATGAAAGGCGAAGCGGTTGTGTTCGCGGATATTGACTTGAGCGAAGCCGATAATAAGTTAAGACCCGATGGCACGGATATTATGTCCACGCGCAGACCTGAGTTGTATGCGCCGCTTGGGATTGAGTCAGCGAGTAGCGGGAAAGTGCCTGGGGCGGAGAGTCTGCTTGCGGGGGTGGGGCAGGTTTCAGGTCAAGGCAATGAGGCGATTGAATCAGCGTTGAAGATGATTGCGGAGGGGGAAAAGGCTGGAGTTAAGTTAATTGTCCTCCCAGAGTTATTCCACATCACGAATTTAGAAAGTGCGGAAAAAGAATCAGTTGAGATGATTTGCGCACTGCAAAGTGAATTGAAAGATGCGTATGTAGCGACGTCTATTGTGGAAGATGGCGCGCATGTGGGAGTGCTGTTCAATAAAAGCGGCGTTGTGTTGAAGCAGCCGCAGTTGCACAAGTCGGGCAGACATGCATGGTCGAAGTTGGGCGATGAGGTGAATGTGTTCGATGCCGAGTGGGGGCGCGTGGCGTTGGTGATCGGCAATGATGCCATCTACCCTGAGACGTTCAGACTCGCGGCATTGAAAGATGTGGAAGTGGTGGCGGTGCCGACGATGATTCTGGAGAAGTGGGAAGTGGAATTGGGTTTCAAAGAACGCGCGGCTGAAAACAGAATGAATGTGATCGTTGCGAGTAAAACCGATAGCGGCATTTATGCGATCACTGAAGATTTCACGTTGTGGACGGAATGGAAGAACCGACCGTTCGATGGCAATATCAATTACCCCGTGATAACAATGTCGCAAGGCGATGGCTTGACGGTTGCGGAAATTCATCCTGCGGCGGCGGTCAATAAGATGGTTTCGCATCGCACAGATATTTTGAATGGCAGACCGTGGAAGTTGGCGGAGCCGTTAATTTCATGACGACAGACGATGGACGATAGACCGTAGACAATGATCAATGGACTATCGCCCATCGTCATATAAAAGACCAAATTGGAAAGGAAATCGATCAATGAGCGGAGATACAGTTCAACACCTGGCAGATGTGCTTGACTCGCGAAAGCCTGTGGACAATACGGAAGTGTTCAACTATTTGTTGAACGTACGCGAGCAGGCGTGGACGATGGTGAATGAAGGCTTGAACCTGCGGCGGGACATGAAATGCGCGGACATTGAACAGATTCCCGATTTGCAGGGAAACGTGGTGGGCAATATGTTCACTTACACGGGTGACAAGATCGATTGGATCGTCCGCTCGTGGATTGGCAAGGCAGAGACGGGCTTCACGAATATTCATCTCACGTGTTGGGTGAAGGATGAAATTGATGTGCCGCATTTGGGTATGGCGTTGGGCACTGCGCCCGATGTCTTTTGTTATGTCGATTATCTGCCGCGCTATGAGCCTGTCATTTCGCCCGATCACCTTGACCAGTATCATGAAGGCATGAATCAAAAGTGGATCGAACTGCGCCGCAACCCTGCGTATAAGACTTTCAATCCTGTTCATCTTTACACCCGTGGCACTCTTTCGCCAATTGCGATTTGTGGATTAGTCCCGTTCGCGGATTTCAAAGCGCATATTGAGTCGGTCATGTTGGACTACGTCCGCAACTGGGTGGAGTTGGTGAAGAACGCTAAACCTGTTGCGCCTGAAAAACGAGCAGCGTTGAAACAGCGTGATGAACTTGTCCGCAGAACGATTGTGGAAAAAGACCCTGCGAATGTTTTAGCAGATCGTATGCTCGGTGTGCCGATGCGTGAACGACTGGTGCGCATTTTGCACGCAAGTGAGCGCGAGTAAACGACGATAGACAATCGACGATGGACGATAGAAGATGGTCAATGGTCTGTCGTACATCGTCGGCTTAATTTCCCCTATGTCTGAAGAACAACTTCCCATTCTCATTGCTGGCGCGGGTCCTGTGGGGCTTTCGTTGGCGTTGGCGCTTTCTCGCGCGGGCTTTCCCGCTGAGGTCTTCGAAATGGACGCGGAACTCAACACGCAGATCCGCGCGAGCACCTTTCACCCCAAGACGCTGGAGATGTTCAAAGAGTGGGGCGTGGTGGATGACATCATCCAGCACGGATACAAAGTGAATCAACTTCAATATTGGGAACGCGCTCCGTGCCGCCTCATCGCCGACTTTAGCTATGCCTCCATTGCAGACGATACTCCCTACCCGTATCGTTTGCAGTGCCCGCAGCATATTGCTACGCGAGTGCTGAAGCCTGCCGTCGAAGCGACTGCCACGGGTAAAGTTAATATGGGTCACAAGTTGATTGACTTTATCGACCACGGCACACACGTCACAGCGCGATTTGAAACCGCCAGTGGAATTGTGGAACGCGAAGGCTCGTACATCGTCGGCGCAGATGGGACGCATAGCACAGTTCGTAAGCAACTAAACATTGGCTTTCAAGGTAAAACATACGAAGACCGTTTTCTTTTAATTGGAAGCGACCTCAACACCAATGATTTACTTCCAGGCGCGGCGCAAGTTTGCTACATCTTTGACCCGCAGGAATGGGTCATCATTTTGAATCTGCCTGATATTGTCCGCGTGGTGTTTCGTATGACAGATGGTGAGAATGAAGAAGTGGCGTTGAAAGAAGGAAATCTACGTGCGCGGATTTCCAACTTCTTTGGCACCGTCCCTGACTACAAGATCAAGACCACCCAGCTGTATCGAGTCCATCAGCGCGTGGCGGATACTTTCCGCATGGGGCGGGCGTTGCTGGTGGGTGACTCGGCGCACAACAACAATCCGTCGGGCGGCATGGGCATGAACAGCGGCATCCACGACGCGGCGAATCTGACGGAGAAATTTATCCGAATTTGGAGCGGCGAATCAGATTCCATCTTGGATGACTACTCGAACGAGCGCAGACAATATGCAGTTGAGTCTGTGCAACTCTATACCGACCAGCAATACAACAACATGGTGATGAGCGCGGAAGAAGAACGCGAGCGCAGGAACAAGTTGCTTTCAGGTGCGGCGAGTGACCCTGCGAAGGCAAGGGCATATTTGTTGCGGGCTTCGATGCTTGAGGAAAGAATCTAATTCTTTAAACACGAAGGACACAAAGGGCACTAAGGAATCACTTTGCGCAATATCATTCTGAGCGATAGCGAAGAATCTCTATGATAGTCTCAGAGACCCTTCGCTGTCGCTCAGGGTGACAATCTGATTTTTTTACTTTGTGTACTTCGTGCCCTTTGTGTTTAAAAAGGAAACAATCATGAAAACTTACGGACACTTCATCCACGGACGAGAAGTCCCTGCTGCGAATAGCGAAACCTTTCCCAGTTACGCACCAATGACAGGTGAGATTCTTGGTCATGCCGCGCGGGGCACGGAGGCGGATGTCGAAGCGGCGATGACGTCTGCTCGAAACGGATACGAGCATTGGTCATCTTTGCCGCCGTATGACAGGGAGAAGATTCTGCTCAAGTGTGCGGATCATATCGAAGCGAATTATGACCGTCTGTTGAATCTGCTCATTGATGAAAGTGGATCATCCATCATCAAGGCAAAGTATGAAGTGTTGTACACGGCGTCGGTGTTGCGGACGGCGGCGGGGGAGGTGCGGCGTTTGTATGCGGATACGCTGCCTAATGAAAAGCCTCACCGTATGTCGATGGTGGTCCGTGAACCTGTGGGGGTGGTGCTGGCAATATCGCCGTTCAATGCGCCATTGGTGCTGCTGGCGAAGATGATCGTCTTTCCGCTTGGAGCGGGCAATGCCGTGATTGCCAAGCCGTCAGAGGAGACTCCGCTTATTGCGGTGGAACTGGCAAAGGTTATGAAAGAGGCGGGGCTGCCTGATGGAGTCTTCAATGTGGTGACGGGATTCGGCGCGGAGTGTGGCGCTCCGCTGGCGAGACATCCCAAAGTGAATGGTATTGCGTTGACGGGTTCGACGGGGACGGGCGTGAAGATCGGTGAGATCGCCATTCAATCCATGAAGCGGATGCAGTTGGAGCTTGGTGGGAAAAACCCGCTGTTGGTGTTGAACGATTTCGACGTGACCAAAGCTGCTGAGATCGCGGCGGTGGGCGCGTTTACGCATGGAGGGCAGATCTGTATGTCGAGCGCGCGCATCATGGTCGAAGCCCCGAATGGACGCGCGTTTGCCGAAGCATTGGCGAAGAAGGCGGCGAGTTTACATCTCGGTGATTTGCGTGATGAGAAAACTGCGTATGGTCCGCTGATCAATCAACGTGCGGTGGATAAAGTGTTGCGACATGTGCAAGTCGCAAAGGATGGTGGCGCGGAAATTCTCACGGGCGGTGCGGTGCATAACGGACTTGTGTTTCAACCGACGGTCATTTACAACCCACCCATGTCAGGTCCGTGTTGGGATGAGGAGACGTTCGGTCCCGTGGCGATGGTGATGGAAGTGCCATCGTTCGAAGAGATGATCGCGATCGCAAACGAAAGCGATTACGGTTTGAGCGCGGGTGTGTTGACCAATGATCTTGTGCGCGGCATGACCGCGGCGCGACGCATCCGCTGCGGGTCGGTGCATGTCGGGGCGCACTCATTTCAGTCTGACCCAATGGCGCCGATCGGCGGGTATGGCATGTCTGGCATTGGTAGAAGCGGCGGGAAATATTCGGTGGAGCATTTCACCGAGTTGAAATGGATCTCGTTAGAACTCGGCGAGACGCCGCGTCCATTTTAGGTTGACGATCGCTTGCTAATTATTGTTCGCACGAGAAGGAGTTCCTCTGATGCAACTTAAACTGTCACGCCATCTGTGGGGTGTGGAAGAAACCTGGGAGGATGTGTTTCCGCGCATCAAAGCCAATGGGTACAGCATTATCGAATGTCCGCTGCCCGATAAAGCGGAGCATGTTCGTTTTCGCGCCTTGCTGGATCAATATGGCTTTGACTATATTCCATTGATCTTCACATCCGGCTCCAGTGTGAATGAGCATGTGGATGCCTTCCGTTCTCAAATTGCATTGAGTGAGTCGTTGCGTCCATATATGATCAACAGTCACAGCGGTTTTGACGGCTGGGATGATGACTCAAGCTCAAGGTTTTTTGAACAGGCCCTGGCGTTGGAAGAGGCGTTGCCTGTTCCCGTCAGTCATGAGACCCATCGTGGTCGCATCCTCTTTAACCCGTGGGTGACGAGCCGAATGCTGGAGCGTTTCCCAAACTTGAAACTTTGCTGCGATTTCAGCCATTGGGTCTGCGTTTGCGAGCGGTTGCTGGACACCGAAACAGACATCATTCAACAAGCTGCTGACCATTGTATTCATCTTCATGCGCGCGTGGGATATGAAGAGGGACCGCAAGTGCCCGATCCGCGTGCGCCTGAGTATCAGTTGCATGTGGAAGCGCATGAGCGTTGGTGGAAAATGGTTTGGGATGCTCAACTGGCACGCAAACAACAAGTTAGCACATTGACAGCTGAGTATGGTCCGCCGCTTTATTTGCACACAATGCCTCATAGCCAGACTCCGGCAGCGAATCTGTGGGATGTTTGCGAATGGCAGGCGCAGCGTGAAGCTGTTCGTTTTAAGGAATTTTATGAGTGAGGAAATGTAACGTGGAATTGTCTGCTACGCATACATATCACGCAGGATACGCCCCATCAAGCGGATCGTCCACGTGCGAGGCAGAAGGTGACGCATGAAAAAACTTGCCATCTTGTTTCCAAAACCGGGGATTACATACGGCTGTTTGCCAAGAGCCACGAGAGCATCACGGGCTACATTCGCAGGCTCTAGCATGGATCGTTCACGGCGCGGCTTGCTTGCGATGTAGGTGGGTGTCCGGATCGCACCTGCTACACATACCAATGCATCCACATTTTGCGAGCGCCATTCTTCCCACAATCCTTCCGCTAGCAATATTTGAAATGCCTTGCCTGCCGCATAGGTGGAGATATATGCCGAGCCTTGAAATGCGCTCAAAGAGGACATCAATAGGATGCCGCCACGCTTGCGATTAAGCATGGCTTTACTGAAATGATGGATCAACACCAACGGCACGCGCACATTAATTTCTATCTCAAGCAAATGCTCATCGATGGAATGTTGGTGAAACGCTCCCACGCGCGAGGATGCTGCATTGAAGATCAGTAAGCCAACTTCGAAACCTTTCGTTTCTTCAATGATTCTTTCCGCTGCAGAGATGTGCAAAAGATCAAGTGTCAGCGTTTTAACTTGTACACCATATTTTTGGATCAGTTTATTTTTTAGGGCATCCAACCTGTCTGCATTCCGCGCTACCAAAACCAGATGTAAACCACGTTCCGCCAACTGTTCCGCATAACATGCTCCCAATCCTTCTGAAGCGCCAGCCACAACTGCCCATTCACCATATTGCTGCTTGAAATCCATCATTTGAATAGTCCACTCTCGATCTTCGGCATTTGCCGGTCTTGATGCATGAAACCCTTAAAACTCTCGCAACAACCTGCCCGCCCCATATACTTTTTCTTCAATTCCATTATCGCGCATTGCCATCCACCATGTGGCGGCATTGATGGCAATGACAGGTTTGCCGAACCAGCGTTCCGCTTCATCGGCAAGCCCGACCATGCTCAAGTTGGTTCCGACTTGCACCAATGCATCGGCATCTTTATTGACTTCGATCAATGCATTGCGTAATTCATCTGTTGAAACATTTGCTATGGCAATCGCCGTCGGGCAGCGCAAGCCTTTGATGGCGGTCACTTCAAATCCGATGTCATTGAAAAAACGAACAACATTCTTGTCACCGATGGGTTGGTAGGGAGTCACCACACCGATCTTCTTCACACCAAACAACTTCAACGCACGTTCACATGCTTCTGCGCCGGTAGCTACTTGCAGCCCGCCTGCCCAATCGGAGATCATCTTGGTAAATTTGCGATTGCCTTCCACACCATCCCAAAACGTCTCGGCGCTCATGCCCATCACCATGTAATCGGGTTCGGCGGTCATCACGCGCTGCACGGCATACTCGATCTCCACGCGGATCTGTTGCAGCAGATTCTCGAACGCCTCATCGCTGCTCAAATT
>JBEBCV010000489.1:0-4731 GCA_041157505.1 Chloroflexota bacterium
GGTGTGGATATTGGTTTTGGTCCTGGAAGTGGCACGAAGAACATGCCTATTACAGGTGGTGCATTGGGAATCGTCTTCGACGGGCGTGGGCGTCCGCTCGATCTACCTGCCGACCCGGTCCGCAGACGCGAACTCATCAAAAAATGGAACTGGACTTTGGGAGGCGGATAAATGTTGGCACCTGTACACCATGTTATTGGTCTCACTACCATCGTCCGTGAACGGCTTTTACCGATCTCGGGGGATGTCATTGCGCGTTTGCAGCAAAAAGTAACCGCAGGTGAAGTGGTTGCTGAAACTCGTTGGTCGCGTGAACATGCCCTTTTGGACGTAGCCCGCATTCTGGGTGTTTCACCGGCAGCCGCCGATAAACTGATCAAATGTAAAGTGGACGATCAAGTCACAGCCTCTGCGGAGATTGCTGTTGGACGAGGTATGTTCCCGAAGTCTGTCCGTGCGCCGAAAGATGGGCGTGTGGTCGCTGTTGGTGGTGGACAAGTTCTTTTGGAAGTTGGCGAAACCAAAATAGAATTGAGAGCCGGTATTCCAGGTACAGTAGTTGAGGTCATCCCAAACCGGGGCGTGGTCATCCAAACCTCTGGTGGCTTGGTTCAAGGTGTGTGGGGGAATGGTCGTGTTGATGCGGGTTTGTTGATCAACTTGATGGAAGGTCCTGAAACGGTCCTTGTTCCAGGGCGTATCGATGTAAGTTTACGTGGTTCCATCATTCTTGGTGGCATGATCCGAACGGCAGAAACATTGCAAGCCCTTGCTGAATTACCTGCGCGTGGTCTGATCGCTTCCAGTATTCAGCCATCATTATTGTCCAAGGCACGAGAGATGCGTTTTCCCATTCTCGTTACTGATGGGGTAGGCGCTTTTCCCATGAACACTGCTGCATACAAATTACTTAGTACCAATGCCAAACGTGAAGTTGCTTTGAACGCCGAAGTATTTGACCGTTATACTGGCGCACGCCCGGAAGTTTTTATTCCCCTGCCTATATCATCTGAACCTCCCTTACCAAATGAAGTGGAAGTCTTTGCACCAGGTCTACAAGTGCGGATGCGCCGTCCGCCTGCCATGGGAATGATCGGTTCCATTGTGTCCATTAAACCTGGGTTGACCATACTCCCCAGTGGGTTGCGCGCCCAAGCAGCTGAAGTTAAACTGGAGAATAACGAGACGGTGATCGTTCCACTCGTTAACATGGAAGTTGTGGGATAATTACCCAGATCGATTGACCACCTAATAATCAGGAGAGTGCTCCATGTCATACGAAGAACCCAATTTTGATGAAAATATTCCCGATGACGGTCAACTGCCGGAAGAGTCGAACAACAATCGCACATTCCTGATCGCTGCCGGCATCCTCGGGGGGATCATCTTGATTTCCATTGCTTGTCTTGTTGGCGTTTATCTCTTCACACAAAATTCCAACAACCAAACTGCTTCACAGAATCAAGCTATTACCCAGACTGCGCAAGCATCCAATAATTTCATAAATGATGCACTCACTGCAACAGCGAATGCTATGTTATTGCCCACTGCTACAGAACCGCCTACAGCCACGGCTGTTGTGAATGTAGCCACAGCCACGCAAGCCACCAATCCGAACACAACCAGTGTTGCCAATGCGGGCACCCCTGCAGCAGCAACTGCCACTGTTGGCGCAGCATTGACCCAGGCAGCTGTTGCTCAATTGACGATTGTTCCCACCACCACTGCTCTACCGCAAACCGGGTTTGTGGAAGACGTTGGAGTTCCCGGACTGGTTGTAATGGCATTGGCGTTTATTATCGTCATATTGATGGCTCGCCGTTTACGCGCTGTTCCTGTGCGATAATCGCTCACCAACACAATAAAAAAACAGACACCAGTTCCGGTGTCTGTTTTTTTATTGTGAACTTTACATCTCCACCACTGCTGCTTCTACAGATTGAATCGGCGGCAGAAAATCAGCTAGCAGACCCCAGCTATCTCCAGAGTCACGGGAATAAAATAGTTGACCGGTATTGCTTCCAATGTAAATACCAGCATCGTCAAATGAATCTGTTGCCATCGCTTCACGCAGGATATCCAAATGTGCACGTTCCGGCAGTCCATTGGACATTCTCTGCCATGACTCGCCTGCATCGCGGCTGCGCCAGACCGAAAACTTACCGTCCACGCTCATGCGAAATTCATCGCTTTCCTCTAAAACGACGTAGATGGTCTTCGGGTCGGTAGGATGAACCGCAATGGGGAAACCAAAACGGGCAGGCAATTTTCCTTCGCCAATGTCGATCCAATCATCACCGCCATTGTTGCTGCGATATACGCCGCAGTGATTTTGTTGGTACAACAAATTTGGCACAGATGGGTGCATCGCCATCTTGTGCACACACTGACCAAATTCAGGGAATTTCTCAGGATGAAAATCGGCACGTACATTTTTATTCTGTGGGATCCACGTCTGCCCGCCATCGTCTGTGCGATAACAACCGCCAGCCGAAATGGCGATATACATGCGGTTCCGATCTGATGGATCTAATAAGATGGTGTGTAACGCGAAACCGCCATTGCCTGGAAAAAATTTTCCCCGATGGGGGTGATCAAACAGCCCTTCGTTAATGGACCAAGTCTCACCACGGTCACGCGAAATGAACAGGGATGCAGGTTGTGCCCCCGCATAAAGGACATCCGGTTCATCCTTCCGACCGGGCGTGATATTCCAAACCTTGATCATTTTCTCCGGGGTGGTAATGATCTCTCCGCCCTCACTACGGAATGCCTCTTCCACTGTGCTGGGTGGACGCCCCGAAGCGGATGGGCGTGGAATGGCAGGCACTTGTTTTGCCTGTGTCCACGTTTTTCCTAAATCATCCGAATATTGGGTGACTGGTCCATAAACGTTATGGTTGAGAGCGGCATGCAGACGATTATCGCGTTTGTCCAACTGCATGTGCATGACATTCCAGCTTTTGAAAAGAATGTCGCTCATTTCCCATTTTTTGCGTTTAGGATCGCTCGTAAATACAAAACCGCCCTTTGTTGTACTGACAAAGACCATTACTTTTTTAGCCATCACATTCTCCTTCCAAACAGTCAGTAAAATAGAAAATATGTTCTAAATATTATACACCTTGTCGATACCTTTTCAAGCATCAATTGGTCTGGTTTAACAGCGCTTTCAACTCGCCTTCGTACTTCTCACGCATCCGAACCGCAAGTGGTGAATTGAGATGCTTCCGAAGTACCGCTTCACTTCTTCCCTCTTTGTCGTAATGATCGCGATAGACTTGAACAAGTGAAATCGTTTCGCCAGCGTATTTCTCAACACGGACGTCCTGCCCTGCTGTAAGCACACCCTCCCGAAGCACGCGGACATAAAAGCCAGGTCGATCCGCAGCACTGAACTTCTTTACCCACTGCGAATCCCCCATCTTCGTTGCAAATGTCGAGCAAGGGATGCGGGGTGCGGTCACTTGAAGGGTCACATCGCCAATGTAGAGAATATCGCCAATATTCAATTCATTGCAATCCAATTCGCTGATTGTGAGATTCTCACCAAACATACCGGGCAGCATTTCCTTGCCGGTCTCACTTGCCCACCATTGATAATCCGTTTCGCCATAGACATAAAGCGCCTGATCGGGTCCGCCATGATGTTTGGAGCTGCCGATAAAATCTTCTGCGATGCCAAGTTTGGTGATCTTCACAGATCCGTCCAACGGATTCTTGTAGATCCCCGTGATCTCAGTTCTACCTTTATTGATCTGCGTTTGTTCTTTTCCTGCATTGATACTGATGAGTTTCATGTTTATCCTCTTAAAAAATACATCGCGCCGAACAGATGGATTTTATCTCATCCAGCCCAGCGCGATGTGACCGTACTTTTGCGTTTCTAATAATTGGTCGTACGATCGATCAGACCTTTTTCGCGGGCAATCCCATCACACCAGCGGAAAACATACACACTAATCACGCCGAAAAAGAGACTCAATCCCAGCATGATGCCAAGGATCTGTATATTACTGAAATTTGCGAGGGTCGGGAAAGCCTGTGCGACGTTTCCAACCAGAGAACGGCGCAATAATTCCAGCCAATAGGTGGTCGGCATGAAGTATCCGATCGGACGCAGCCATGCAGGTAACACGTCCAGCGGGAAGATGGCGCCGCTGAAGATATACAACGCGCCTGCCGTCGCTTCGCCGATAAAGCCTTCGTGGCGAGCCAGCGTCAAGGTAAGACCCGCCAACAGCAGACCCAGAAGCGCAAGCATCACCACGCCAACAATAAGTGTGGTGAGGAATAAAATCCAGTTTACTTCCGCGAGGTTGATATCCACATTCAAGAACAAAACCCCAGCCAAAATGGTGATGAACACAGCAATCGACCCCGTAACAAAACGAGCGACGCCGCGCCCAAGCAAGTAAAGCGGAATATGGATTGGCGCAATGTACATATATTTGAGCGTCTTGTAATGCTCGCGGTCATCGACCACCGCCCAGGACACGCCAGTCATCACTGCGCCAACGTAAATATAAAAGGCATTACCCAGATAAATGTAAGGGAACAAGGCGCTATCGAAATTACCCTGTGAGATGATGCCATACATAATGACCAATATCGCCGCGCCTGAGATCGGCTTGACGATGGAATACACCGCGAACAAGAACGGGTCGGTCCAGTTGGATTCGATCACCCAGCCTAACCACGCCGCCATGCGGAACGAACGCCATGAAGTTG
>JBEBCV010000490.1:0-3865 GCA_041157505.1 Chloroflexota bacterium
AGTGCGTTCTTCAACGTTGGCGGCTTCTTGTAATACGTGAACAATGAAGGTGTCGCCAATGCAAGTGGAAGTCCATTCATTGCCCCAAGCAGATAATTGGCATAACGTCCGGCATTATCCGACGTGCCGCGCGCCGCAAGAAAAACATAACGGATATCGCGCTTCTGAATTTCAGCCGCGATCTTTTCCACGTTCTTTCTTTGGGACGAAATTAAACTCTTGATACGTTCAGGTTGTTCGGATATTTCAGAAAATAACGACATGACAAAACTCCGCGCCTCATTCCAAGCCGGGAATGGATACCGGCAAACGACCCGTCATCTCGCTGTGACCGAATACGGCTTTAGCCACCGCCCGCATGGACGGCTCCAAAATGGAATACGTACACACATACGTAGACGCTTGCGGAAAAGCCGCCAGGTCATAGGGCAGGCGCAAGGCAATATTGATAACGGGTTTATCTAACTTCAACAACTGACGGACGAACTCCGCCTGTTTTTCTTCGGCATAGGCATTGATCGTACCCATCACGATCACATCATACTCCTGCACCTGTCTCAATACCTTAGCAGACTCATCCGCATTCGGCGCAAGCGAAATCTTGAATTCATCCGTCTGAGGGTGATACTCGCGAATCGACTCGGCAAGTTTGATCTGAATGTAAGAAGAGGTATCGGCAGGGGTCAGGTCTTGCGGAACGGGGATGATTACAGCGATCCGCCTCTCTGTCTCCAATTTGAGAGGCAGATATTTTTTCTCATCCCGAACCAGAGTGATGGACTTCTCCGCAATTTCATTCGCCACTTTCATATGCTCGGCGCATTGGATGACGCTCAAATCAGGTGACTTTGCATTCTCACCCAGCCAGTGTTTCAACTGCGTAATTCGATCCACCGAGACTTGTAATTTTTCTTGCGAGAGTTCTCCACTTTTCGCACCTTGTACAAGAGATTCAAACGCCCGTGTTTGGTCTTGCGGATCTGTGGTCATGAGCAAAATGTCCGCGCCAGCTTGGGCGGCTCGCAGGGAGTCTTCGCGCAGTAACTCTCCCTGACGGATGGCATGCATGTCCATGGCATCGGTGATGACCACGCCCTTGAAATCGAGTTCATCACGCAATAAACCTGTGAGGATATTGGAAGAAAGCGTGGCAGGTGGGGCGTCTTCGCCGTCGATGGAGAGAATGCCGAGGTGGGCGGTCATCACCAGTTTGGCATCCGCTTTCAGTGCGGAGCGGAACGGAGTCAACTCTACAGCGTGGAGTCGCTCACGCGAGTGCGGCACAGTTCCAAGTCCATGATGTGAATCGCTGGCGGTATCTCCGTGACCAGGAAAATGCTTGACCGTTGCCGCCACTCCTTGAGATTGAATCCCTTCGATCATGGCAGCCGCCAGTTCCCCCACAAGGGTTGGGTCCTCACCAAACGAACGCACTCCCACAACAGGATTATTCGGATTGATGTTGACATCGGCACAAGGCGCGTAGTTGACGTTGATGCCTAGTGCCGCAAGTTCACGCCCAAGCACTTCACCCGCCTTGCGTGCAAGTTCAGGCGAGCGGGTTGCACCGAGCGCCATGTTGCCGGGCAAAGGCGTGCCGTCACCGAACGCCATAAGTTGACCACCCTCTTGGTCGGTGGCGATCAGCAAAAGCGGCAGGCCTAATTCCCGCGCGAGGTCTTGCAATGATTGATTCAGTTTTTTGATCTGCGCGGGCGTCTCCATGTTGAATGGACGGAAGATCGTCACACCGCTGGGATGATATTTTTGGAATGCCTGAATGATCTCGGGAGAGAGCGATTCTTTGCCGCGAAACGCCAATAAAAGTTTTTGACCGATTTGATGTTCGAGATCCACGTTAACCTTTCAAACCCGAAACGACGACGCTTTCAAGAATGAAGCGCTGGGCGAAGAAGAATACAACGATAAGCGGAGCTGTGGTCAGCACGGCGGCGGTCATGATGGTGGGCCAAGGCTGAACCGTTTGATTGATGTTGTACAACGTGGAGACATACACAGGCAGTGTGTAGAGATCAATGGTCTGCAAATACATGAGCGGCGTGAGCAGACTGTTCCACAAGCCAACGAAGAGGAAGGTGGCAACGGTCGCCATCGGTGCTTTGACGAGCGGCAGGATGATCTCCCACCAAATTTGAATATGATTCGCCCCATCCACAAACGCGGACTCATCCAACTCTTTTGGAATTTGCGACATGGATTGCCTAAGTAAAAAGATCATCGCCGCGCCGCCCGCGAAATAACCGGGGATGATGAGCGGATTGAAGGTTCCGATCCAATCCAGTTTATTGAAGAATACATACTGCGGCACGATAAGTGCTTGCGGCGGAATCATCATGGTAGAGAGCATGAGGAAGAAAACCACGTTACGCCCGGGCCAGTCCACGCGGCTGAAGGCATAGGCAACCGCCGCAATAGATAGAAGCGTACCCACCAACGCAAGCGTGACGTAAAAGACCGAATTGAAATAAGAACGCAGAAAATCTGGATTTTTGAAGATCGCCGTATAGGCTTCCACCGTCGGCTCGCGCGGAACCCACACCACACCCGGCGAGTTGGTTTCCTCCACTGTTTTGAATGAGGAGGAGATCATCCAAAACAGCGGGAAACTCATGAGGACCGTTGCACCGGTCAACAGGGTGTAGAGCACAATGCTTTTGATAATAGGAAAATACTTTTTCATTGTGCGCTCCTAATAAATATCGTAGGTCACCCAGCGGTCTTGCAAGCGGAACTGGATGACCGTGACGATCATAATAATGACAAGAATGACCCACGAAATGGCAGAGCCATACCCGATCTCGAAATGACTGAAACTCTTCTGCCAGAGATAATAGACCATGGATATCGTTGAAGAGACAACAGGTTGGTTATCGCGATAAAGGACGAAGATCGGCTCGAAAATCTGCAAAGCACTGATCATGCCGACAACAAGGTTGTAAAAAATGTATGGGGTAAGAAGCGGAAAAGAAATCTTCCAGAAACGCTGCCAAGGACTAGCTCCATCCACTTGGGCGGCTTCGTGCAATTCTTTAGGGATGTTGTTCAAGCCTGCGAGGAAGATCAACATCATGGCACCGCAGCCCCAGACCATGAGCAAGACAACAGACATCTTCGTCCACAACGGGCTTTGCACCCAAAGCGGAACGCGGTTATCGGCTGGGAAACCCGCTTCGATGACCTTCATCATCAGGTTGTATTTTCCGGTATTCAAGCCAAGGAAGAATGCCGCAGAAACTTCCTCAATAAAGATCAAACTGCGGCTCACATATCCAAGCGGAGGGATGGCAGTGGTCACCCCTCGGATAATTTGATTGATAATGCCTGTACCCGTGTTCAACATCAAGCGCCAGCACAAAAGGACTGCCGTATTGAAGCCAAGAATCACAGGCAGATAAAACGCCATGCGGAAGACCCGCTCACCATGCATTTTTTGGTTGAGCAGTACCGCCAAAAACAATGCCACGCCGATCTGCAACGGCAGACCGATCACGGTTAGATAGAGCGTATTGACAATGGAAGCGCGAAAACTTTCGTCGTCAAAAAGAATGGTTTGGTAATTTTTCGCACCAATCCACGTAGTCGGCTCGCCCGAGGCGATACGGTAATCGGTAAAACTCCAATACAATGAAAATCCCAACGGAACAATGACGAAAATCAAAAAACCGACGATCCACGGTGCGGCAAAGAAATAGCCCGCAAATGTGCTTTCTTGTTTCTTCGGAGATGCGCCGCGCAATTTGGCAATAGACTTGGCAAGATACCCCAATCCATAACTACATGCGATGATGAACACGACTGTCAATGCAGCCATGAGCAGTACGTTCAGATATGGATTTTCAGGCAT
>JBEBCV010000491.1:0-2765 GCA_041157505.1 Chloroflexota bacterium
ATCGGCTTCACCGGTACTCCGCTACTTAAGAAAGACAAACAAACCAGCCTCGAAGTCTTCGGAAATTACATTCACACCTACAAATTTAGCGAAGGTGTCGAAGATGGTATCGTGCTCGACCTTATCTACGAAGCGCGAGATATTGATCAATGGCTTCTGTCCAATGATCGCATCGATACCTGGTTTGAAGCCAAGACCCGTGGTTTGAACGATTGGCAAAAGAAGGAACTCATGGCGAAGTGGGGCACCATGCAGAATGTTCTTAGTTCCAAAGCCCGCATGGATCGCGTCATCAGCGACATCATTTTCGATTTCAACACCAAGCGCCGCCTCAATGACGGTACCGGCAATGCTCTACTGGTTGCCTCCAGTATCTACGAAGCCTGCAAATACTACACCCTCCTCCAGCAAACTGAATTCCGTGGCAAGTGCGGCGTGGTCACATCCTATAATCCGCAAGCTGGGGATGTCACATTGGAAGAGACAGGGGATAACAAAGATACAGATAAGCAATTCATCTTCAACACCTATAATGCCCTGCTTCGAGAATCCAAGAAACCCAACACAGAAGCCTACGAAGAATGGGCGAAGAATCTCTTCATCAAAGAACCTGCCAACATGAAACTGCTGGTCGTGGTCGATAAACTCCTTACCGGCTTTGATGCCCCACCCTGTACCTACCTCTACATCGATAAGTCCATGCAAGATCATGGACTCTTCCAAGCCATCTGCCGTGTTAACCGCCTTGATGGTGACACCAAAGATTTTGGCTACATTGTCGATTACAAGAACTTGCTCCCCAAAGTGGAAAGCGCTATCCAGGTCTACACCTCCGAATTGGATGACAGCGCCGACGGGGTAAGCCCTGAAGTCACCATGCAAGACCGCCTTAAAAAGGGAAAGGAGCGCCTCGACTCTACACTCGAAGCCTTGTTCCTGCTGTGTGAGCCGGTCGCCCCACCCAAAGGAGATCTCGAATATATCCACTACTTCTGTGGCAATACCGAACTTCCTGAAAGTCTCAAGGAGCACGAACCTCAACGTGTTGCCCTTTACAAGGGTGTGGTATCTCTGATCCGTGCATACGCCAATATTGCAGATGAACTTGAAAAAGCTGAGTATTCTCCCGAAGAAATTGAACGCATCAATCGTACAATGGATGAGTACATCCGCTTGCGCGAGATCATCCGCCGCGCCTCGAACGAAACCCTAGACTTGAAAGCCTACGAAGCTGATATGCGGCATCTTATCGATACCTACATTCAAGCAAATGAGCCTCGTAAAATATCACCATTTGAAAATATAGGCTTGCTTGAACTGGTTACCAAACTTGGAATTCTTGAAGCCATCAAAGAAGGTCTTGGTAATCTGAAAGGGAATCGTGAAGCCATTGCCGAGACGATTGAGAACAACGTCCGCAGCAAGATCATCAAGGAGCAACTTACCGACCCCGCCTACTATGAAAAGATGTCCACTTTATTGGATGAGATCATTGCCGCCCGAAAAGCCAAAGCCATCGAGTATGAAGAATATCTCAGGCGTATCGGCGAAGTTGCCATTCAGGTGAACAACGGACGGTCAAATGAAACACCTGCAAAACTCGATACCCCTGGCAAGGTTACCTTATGGAATAACCTCGATCAAAATGAGGAACTTGCATTGAAAGTGGATGAAGCAATAAAACGAGTTCGCCGTGATGACTGGCGTGGAAACCATGCAAAAGAGAATGAGATCAAAGCCGCCATACTTCCCCTGCTTGGTAACAATGCAGAAGAAGTTTTGCGTATCTTCAACATCATCTTCCAAAAAGAAAACGGGTACTAATGACCGAACAGATCCAGATCGGAGACCTTATGGTGGATGTCATCTTCAAAGACATTAAGAATGTCCACCTCAGTGTTCATCCTCCCACGGGCAGGGTCCGCATTGCTGCGCCCATGCACATGAAGCTGGATACCATCCGTGTCTACGCTATTTCAAGGATCGATTGGATCAAAAAGCACCAGAAGAAACTTCAGGAACAAGCACGTGAAACACCGCGCGAATATTTAGATCGAGAAAGTCATTATGTATGGGGGAAGAGATACCTTCTCAAAGTGACCGAGGCAGAACAAGTGCCTACTGTCGAGTTAAGACACACTCAAATAATGCTCACAGTCCGCCCTGGCAGTGGTATTGATAAGCGCGAGTCTATCGTCTCTGCTTGGTATCGCGAAGAGGTGAGAAAAGCGGCAGCACCACTGATAGAAAAATGGGAAAAACAATTGGGTGTAAAGGCTACCCAGTGCTATGTCCAGCGCATGAAAACCAAATGGGGGAGCTGTAACTCGTCCACCCGCAGCATCCGTCTCAATAGTGATCTTGGCAAAAAACCACTGGAATGTCTTGAATACATCATTGTCCACGAGTTGGTCCACTTACTTGAGCCCAGCCATAACGCTCGTTTCACTTCTCTGATGGACAAATATCTGCCAAATTGGAAACATGTCCGCGAAGAGTTGAATCGTATTCCTTTGTCTCATGTGGAGTGGGAGTATTGATCAGTATTATAGATAGGTCTATAAATGGTTGAACCAGTGACAGATTACAACGCTCTTTCTCTCAAACAATTTCGCGATCTATTCGTATCACTGCCGGTGCCCGAACTGGCATCCATACGTGGTGTATATCGCGCCGCGTTTGTGGGACCTGCCTGGTTGAGAACCTCCGCCGGTCCTGCATTGGCGTTGTCTGGGCTGGGTGGTTGGTGGGGCAAAAAATTCAGC
>JBEBCV010000492.1:0-4475 GCA_041157505.1 Chloroflexota bacterium
AGCAGCCCCACGGTCAGAGCTTGAAGCGAAATGACCTCAGAGGCAACAATATCGCTCCCAATGGTCTTCGCCACGGTTACACCAAACAACAACGGTCCTAAAAATTCTGCAACAGCTGTCATACCAAGCGCCGTCTGCGGATGGAATGCCCGTGATGAGATCATGGTCGCGACGATATTGCTTGAGTCGCGCATACCATTGATAAATTCAAATGCCAGCGCAAGGATAATAACAAGCGCAAGAGAAATCGGTATTAACATCCGGTTAAGTTCTTTTTACAACAATATCCGCAATGATGTTCGCGGCTTCGTCGCCGCGATCTGCCGCATTGGAGAGATGACGATACACCTCGCGTAGCTTAAGCATTTCGACCACGTGGTGAATATCTTCGGGTCCGCTGAAAAGATCGGCGACCGCTTCACGATACACAGCCTCGACCCGGTTCTCAAGCGCTTTGGCACGTTGAGCATGGTCGAGCGCTACATTGGGATTTTTAGGCAAGCGCAGTACACCCTGCCAAATTTCATAAGCCGCATCTTTGAGCAGTGAGGCTATGCGCTGCATATATGGTGTGGGTTGAACATTCAAAATGACCATTTCAACGACCGTGGTATCAGCATAATCAACGACATCATCAATGGAACGGGACAGGGAGAAGATGTCCTCTCGGTCAAATGGGGTGACAAAGGTGCGGTTCAACTCGTCAATGAGAATGCGGCGAACCTCATCTGCTTCCTTTTCCTTCAAAGACAATTCTTCAGCGATCTCAGGGTTGGCAGTTTCAAGATACTTAACCAGAAGCCTCAATCCTTCAAAGGATATTTCAGCCTGCTGCTCGATCAGTTTTTGGAATTTATCTTCCTTGCGCTTAAAAACACGAAACATTCAAAACCTTCTTCTATTTCCTTTTGTTTATTACGGAATGGGCTCTAACACACCCGCCACCAAACCAGGGAATGCCGCACGGACCTTTTCATCGACATCGGGTGAGATCAACGGAGCTGTATTGGAAGCCATCACATCTTTTGCTTTCTTCATGGCTTTGGCATACGTATCTGTGGCGCCCTTCTTCTCCCAAATACTGCGGGCATCGCGGTCCGCGATCTTGGTCATCACCGCCTCGGTTTTCATACGGCTGGTGGTGTGTTTGGCTGTGATGAACGAGCCGCCAGGTCCGATCTCTTTGATTAGGTTGATACCCAGATCGTCATCATTGAAGCTGACGCCGCGCTTCATGCGCTTCATCATTTGAGCGATCTCATCGTCGATAACCGCCTTGCCAAAATCGAAGGTCTTGAGGGCATCGATCAACCCACCGATATTGAACATATCCATACCGCCAAGCAAACCGGCAATACCAGACATGCCCGTTTCATAACCAGATTGAGCATCGTTCAATTTTGCGTTGGTCAAACCAACATATCCACCAGCAGGCACATCGTAGAACCGTGCCATTTGCGCAAATGCCATATGCAGCATACCGCATTCAATGGCGCCAGAGGTATAAGCGCCTGAACGCATATCAGCAACTGTACCAAGCGTGGCATAAATTGTTGGCGTGCCTTCCTTCGTCATCTGCATCAACAACAATGCAGACAAAAACTCAGCATTCCCCTGCACCAACGTTCCAGCCATAGACATCGGTGATGTAAGCCCTGCATTGGGCACAATGGTCGGGTAAACAGGCAAACCTTGTTCGGCAAAGAACATCACATTTTCGGTGGAGAGATTATCCATTGTCAATGGTGAAACGACAGGGCAATAATGATGCGTCAGGAATGGATGTGCCTTATACGCCTCCTCCCCGCCCGCCACGATATACGCCAATTCCATGATACTGCGCGTGTCCTTCATGTCTGTTGTGGTAACACGGATCGGTTTAAGACAATACTTGATGGATGGATACAGGCGCGAGAGTGTGAATTGATTCGCAGCTGCGTCATCTGCCAGAGTGGAAATGGAGAAGATGTCATAACCGGGTAACTCGTTAATAAGATGTGCGATCTGCGCAATATCCCTGGACTCAGCGCGTCTTTCCTTACCGGTCACTGGGTCAATGATATCGGGCGCTGAACTCGCTGTAACGATGACCGGGCTATCCTGCGGGATCGTCTTATCGAATTTCGGGTCACGCGCGTGAAAAGTAAACGATGATGGGACCAGTTTGCGGTATTTTTCCACAACAGCACGCGGAAACTTGACCCGCTCTTCTTCCACACTGCAGCCATGTTTTTTGAACAATTCGCGAGCGGGTTCATAACGAACTTTTAGCCCGACATCTTCCAAAATCTCCAACGAAGCATCGTGAATTCTTTCGACCTGTTCTTCTGTGAGCAAAGCGGCAAATGACATGGTTCACATCCTTATAGATAAGTTATTATTCGACCAGGGATCGTTTGATCTTTTTACGTTCCACTTTTTTCTTCGGCAGGATTTTCTCTGCAAGTTTCTGGCTTTCTTTCACAAGCGGGTTATTGATCAATGGACTATTTGGAGGAAGGGTCAACAACCTGCGAATGGTATGGAATTGGTCACCACGATACACCATGCGCTCAATGCGGACAAGCCGCGCCAACCCTTTGATCTCTGAAACCGGGAACATCTCCAAACCCGAGCGGGTTACTTTGAGGGATGCAGCCGCGATCGCAAAGCGGACCGTGTCTTCCAGGCTCCAGCCATTCAAATATCCATAAATATAACCGGATGAGAATGTAGCGCCCGCTCCGGATGCATCCACTGCCTTGACCTTCGGTGCATATGCCCGAATGATCTCATCACCCTGCACTGCCATGCAACCCTGGCTCGCCATGGTAATGATAGCGGTCTTTATACCGGACTTGATGAGTTTACGCGCGGTTCCCAGCATGGCCTGTTTTTTGCCAAGTTGCGCAGCATCCGTCACAGCCTGGCAGACCGTGACCATACCTGAGTATCTCTTGAGCAGTTCCGGGTGGTTATGCCCATGCTCAAAATTAAGAAAAACCGGCACATGATGTTTCTTTGCTTCTTCCATGGCCCGGACGATATGGTCGCCATCGTACCAATCCACGTATAAAAGGTTCGATTTTTTTATGAGCGAAAGGTCAGCCGTATCGAGGGTGGAAAGGATCTGAGGTGTTCGCTGCCAGAAGTAGGTGCGAGCGCCTTTTTTATCCGAAACATTGACTTCAAGCGGAGTCTTGTATTGCTTAGTAAAACGAACTTTCCCTTGTACACCAAGCTTCTTCAATGTATCAGCAACGTGATGTCCGAGCAGGTCATTTCCGACGGCTGTGCCGATCATGGCAGTAGATACGCCCCATTGACTGAGGTTACAGGCAATGATGGCAGCATCATCATATACATAATCGCTAACCTCATGCACAATGGCGCCCGTGTTCAATTTGGGCAATTGATCCAGTGACATGATATACACTGGAGTCAACATACCAAAACCAACATAAGCAGGAGGAATTATTTTTTTGGTAGCCATGATATGCACATTGGACAATCGACCACAGATCATGGACATATATCGTCCATCGTCTATGGTCCACGGTCTAAGATTTCAGCTTTTCACCTTTCGGGTCATAAAGAACATTCGCGGTCACTTCTGCTTCAAGGTTTCCTTCGATAAGTTCGATGGTAAAGCGATTCCCTTTGACGGCTAAATCGGTCGGCAAGTACGCATAGAGAATATTCTTCTTTACCGTAAAGCCATACCCACCGCTACGGATGCGGGTCACAAGTTTATCACCATGATAAACCGCCTCACCGCCATAGATCTGTACAAATTCTTCAGTTCCGGTCAATACCAGTGTGCAAAGCTTACGCGTCACCCCTTCTGCCTTCTGTTTGACAAGCGCTTCGCGTCCGATGAAATCACCTTTATTCAGGTCCACACAGAAACCGAGACCCGCTTCATACGGTGTGGTGGATGGAGTGATATCGGTAGTGAAATACTTGAATCCCTTTTCCAAACGCAACGGGTCAAGCACTTTATAACCACCAAGTTCCATGCCGAATTCCTTACCCGCTTCGATCAGCATGTCCCACACCATTGTGGCACGGTTATTGGGAATGTACAACTCCCAACCCAATTCGCCTGCATAACTTACGCGCTGTGCGAGAACGTTTACTCCATTGATAATGATGGGTTTGGTCATCAAATATGGATGGGCTTCGTTCGAGACATCACTCTTCGTGATCTTCTTTAGCACTTCACGAGCCTTCGGTCCCCACAAAGCAAGACAGGCATGTTCCTGAGTAATATCACGAATGGACACATCGCCGTCGTTTTCATCCACATGCATCAAAATCCGCGCATGATCATTAGCAATGAAACCAGAGCCAGTGATCACCCAGAAATACTCTTCGCCCAAGCGCGTGACGGTTAGATCTGATTCAATGCCGCCGTTCTTGTTGAGGAATTGTGTGTACACGGCGCTTCCAACCGGTTTGTCGATATTGCTGGAAGTCAGCCTTTGAAGCAAGGG
>JBEBCV010000493.1:0-5516 GCA_041157505.1 Chloroflexota bacterium
ACTATTGACCATGAAAACCATCGTCTATCGTCCGCCGTCCATCGTCCTACTACGGCATCATCTCTGCCAGGTCCATCAATTCATCATAGCGGCTGTTCGTGGTGCCGGGCATACGACGCACGCCGTCGTTCACACCGCGTGTCATTGCGACCTGACCGGTACGAACCATTTCCACAACTCCGATCGGGCGCAGTAATTCGATCATGCCTTCGATCTTGTCTTCGGTGCCAGTGATCTCAACGATCACAGATTCAGGCGCCACATCCACTATGTGAGCGCGGAAGATTTCCGCCAACCCATTCACTTCAGCGCGGCGTTCTGGTCCGACCTTGACCTTGATGAGCGCCAGGTCACGGGTCACTGAAGGTTGATGAGTGACATCTTGCACATCGATGATATTGACCATCTTATACAGATTGGCTTCGAGTTTATGCGCGTCCACGTCCCCATTGGGGCAGTCCACCACAATGGTCATGCGCGAGACCTCGGGGTTATCCGTGCGACCTACCGCCAATGACTCGATATTGAAATTACGGCGGCGGAACAAGGATGCAACACGGTTCAAAACACCGGGCTTGTTTTCTACTAATACGATGAAGGTGTAGTTCATTTATTTCTCCTTCGTCATTGGGAGGAGGGTACTCTTCCCGACGAAGCAATCTCAAGATTGAGTTGGAGATTGCTTCGGGCAAAGAACAAGAGCGCCCTCACAATGACGTAATTATGCTTTCGCTGGTCTCTGCAACATCTCATGCAGTGCCGCACCCGCGGGCACCATCGGGTAGACCGCATCTTCCATCTCCACACGGAATTCCAACACAACGGGTCCCTTCGTGTTGCGAGCCCATTCGATCGCCTCGTTCACTTCGTCGCGACTGGTCACCCGCCGGGCAGGAACGCCATGAGCATCTGCCAATTTGACGAAATCAGGCGCAAGCATGTTCACAGCCGAATAGCGCTTCTCAAAGAAGAACTCCTGCCATTGACGCACCATACCGAGGAAACTATTGTTCATGATGGCAACTTTCACGTTCGCGCCTTCCTGTACAGCAGTGGTCAATTCGGCAGCGGTCATCTGGAAGCCGCCATCGCCGGCAATTGCCCAAATTTCCTGATCTTTCGCTGCGAACCAAGCGCCAATGGCGGAGGGCAGACCAAAGCCCATTGTGCCAGCACCACCGGAGGTGATCCAGCGATTCGGTTTATCCAATTGGTAATACTGTGCCGCCCACATCTGGTGCTGACCCACATCCGTGGTCACGATGGCACCACCGCCGGTCGCCTTCCAAATATCACCAACCAGATGCGCCACATACAACTTCTCGGTGTCATCCCAGTTCATGATGCTGCGAGAGTCGGCTTCGGCTTTCCAACTGTTGATCTCGTTCTTCCAATCTTCATGGTCGTATTCATCCAACAATGGAATGATGTCACGCAAAACGGTCTTCAAGTCACCGACCAGAGGCACATCGGCGAAGACATTTTTATGTACTTCCGCCGGGTCGATCTCAATATGGATCTTCTTCGCTTTCGGCGCATAGGTCTTGAGTGTGCCGGTCACCCGGTCATCGAAGCGCATGCCGAACGCGAGGATCAAGTCTGAGTTTTGGATGGCAAGGTTGGTATGGACTTCACCATGCATACCCATCATGCCAAGACTTAATTCGTGAGATGCCGGGAAGGCACCCAAGCCCAGCAGTGTGCTGGCAACTGGCGTCTGAGTCCGTACCGCGAACTGCATTAACTCTTCTTCCGCCTTGGACATGATGACTCCATGTCCGCACAAGATGATGGGGCGCTTCGATTTCTCGATCAACTTCACCGCCTCATCCAAAAGTGGACGAGGGGCATGCATCACAGGTTTATAGCCGGGCAATTCCACTTCTTCCGGGTAAACAAATTCACAAGACTCAACCTGCGCGTTCTTACAAATATCCACCAACACGGGTCCGGGTCTGCCGCTCTTGGCAATGTAGAACGCTTCACGCAATGTTTCAGCGATCTCATCGGCACGCGTCACCAGATAGTTGTGCTTGGTGATGGGCAGCGTGATACCCGTCACATCGGTTTCCTGGAACGCATCCCCACCGATCAAATGCGCCGCCACCTGCCCGGTGATGAACACCACCGGCACCGAGTCCATCATGGCTGTGGCAATACCGGTCACCAAATTCGTCGCGCCGGGTCCTGATGTTGCCATTGCCACACCGACCTTGCCTGAAGCACGAGCATAACCATCCGCCATGTGAGCCCCACCCTGTTCATGCCTCACCAACACATGATGAACGGGATAATTCAACATCGCATCATAAATGGGCATGTTCGCCCCGCCCGGATAACCGAAGACCACTTCCACGCCTTCACGCACCAGACATTCCCAAACAATTTCTGCACCTTTTAGCTTCATTCAAAACGTCCTTTCAAATTCATCATTCTGCATTCATCATTCTGCGCTTAAAACCGCACCCGTATCTGCACTGGTCACAAAATGTGAATACCTCTTCAACCATTTGGATGTGATCTTGGATTCGAACTTCGGCAGCGCTTCAAGCCGACTCTCGATCTCCGCCTCGCTTAACTTGACGTTGAGCGTGCGTGCCACCAAGTCAATTTGGACAATATCCCCAGCCTTGAGCGCCGCGATAGGACCGCGTGCCGCCGCCTCGGGTGAGACGTGACCGATACACGCGCCACGCGTGCCGCCGCTAAATCGTCCATCGGTGATGAGCGCGACTTTGTCGCCGAGTCCCTGCCCCATGATGGCGGATGTGGGCGAAAGCATTTCCTGCATGCCCGGTCCGCCTTTGGGACCTTCATAACGCACCACCACACAATCGCCAGCCTTAACCTTGCCAGCCAGGATTCCCGCCATCGCCTCATCCTGTGATTCAAAGATAACCGCCGGTCCTTCAAATTGCATCATCGGCGCACTCACACCACCGACCTTCACCACTGCCCCATTTGGCGCAAGATTGCCGAACAAAATGGACAACCCTCCACGCTTGGAGTGTGCATTTTCATAACGTCGGATCACTTCTTCATCTTTGATCTCTGCATCCTTGATCGATTCCCCCAATGTTTTTCCGGTGACCGTGATACGGTCTAAGTGCAACATGCTCGTCCCCCGTTGAACTTCTTTCAATATCGCCGGGATTCCGCCCGCACGATGCACATCTTCCATATGCCATTTGCCAGCCGGACTCACTTTACAGATATGCGGCACTTTATCAGCCACGTCGTTGATGCGGGTCAATGGATAATCCACACCGGCTTCATTGGCTAATGCGAGCGTATGCAGCACGGTATTCGATGATCCGCCCATTGCCATGTCCAATGCAAAAGCATCGTCAATGGCTTCAGCGGTGACAATGTCTCTTGGCTTGATGTCGCGTTCGATCAAGGTCATGATCTGAGCCGCAGCTTTGCGTGCCAACTCTTCACGTTCGGGAGTCTTCGCTAATGCCGAACCGTTGAAGGGCAACGCCAATCCCAGCACTTCCATAAGACAGTTCATCGAGTTGGCAGTAAACATCCCGGAGCAAGAGCCACAGGAAGGGCAAGCAAATTTCTCCAGCAGAGTGAGGCGCTTTTCGTCGATCTTGCCCGCGGAGAAAGCACCCACACCTTCAAAGACCGAGATCAAGTCAATGGCTTCGCCTTCGGGAGTCATACCAGCTTTCATTGCGCCGCCCGAAACGAAGATCGTTGGCACGTTGACGCGCATGGCAGCCAGCAGCATACCCGGGACGATCTTGTCGCAGTTCGGGATGCAGACCATGGCATCAAAACGATGTGCTTCGATCATGGTCTCTACGCAGTCGGCGATCAATTCACGGGAAGGAAGTGAGTACTTCATCCCCAAGTGCCCCATCGCAATACCGTCATCCACGCCGATGGTGTTGAACTCGAACGGCACACATCCCGCAGCCCGAACGGCTTCTTTCACCAACTTACCGAACTCTTGCAAATGCACATGCCCGGGAACAACGTCCACATAAGAATTAACAATGGCAACAAACGGCTTATTGAAATCTTCGTCCTTCAAGCCTGTAGCACGCAGCAATGCACGGTGTGGTGCTTTTTCGTACCCTTTCTTGACTGTATCTGAACGCATAATGCTCCTATTTGACGATGGACCTCAGACGATTGACCATGGTCTATGGTCTGCTGTCTATCGTCCGCTTTGGGTATAAAAAGAGCCGCCCGTGGTTAGGGCGGCTCTCGTTCTCACTCAGTGAGTTATTTCACTCTCACCGTTGCCATCCTAACCGAAAATTGTCCTTTAATAATAAGGACAATAGTAAGGACGACAATAAGGGAGAGGCTATAAAACATACTCATGGCTTTTTGATTTCGTCCGATTATAGGCGGAAACGGAAATCCGTCAAGGGCAGCATTTTCCGATTCGGCGAAAAGGAACGATTACATTTTTACCTTCTGGCATACCCATTAACCCGTCAATTTTTCCAAGGTTGCGCTCAACACATCCACTGCTTTGCGATACTCTTCCAAGCTGATATGCTCATTCGGTGTGTGATCCATTGCCGAATCACCGGGTCCATACACCACAGCCGGACATTGCCACACCGGGGCGACAATGTTCAAGTCGGCGGTTCCTGTTTTGTAGACGAAACGCGGCTCGCCGCCCTGCGACCTGATTCCACTTAAGAAGCTTCGTACCAGCTGAGAGTTCTTCTCACACTTCCACGCCGGGACGGGGAAACCTGCACGTTCCAAGTGACAGTCACCTTGAAGGTGACTGTCACTTATGATTTCTTCCAACTTGCGATACCAATCCTCCGGTGACACTTCCACTGGTAAACGAACACCGATCTTCAACCTTGCCCACTGCTCAAAATCATTCGAGTCAGAATCCATACCGCGTAATGTCAGTAGCAACTTATCAAATACTTTCGTCTTATCCGCATTGAACGATTCGCCAAAGGCTTTTATCTTCAACCACGTTTCAACCGCTGCTTCTGCCGCCGTCTCTTCACCGCTTGCCGTATGGGCTTGTCCGCGTTTGATGGTCACATTCGCCCACGCACTGCCCTTGTATCCAAGTGAAACTCTGTCCCACTGATTCGGCTCACCGATGATGGCGAAATCTGGTTTGTATTGTGTAGCGACAAACCTCGCCCCTTCGGAGTCTCGTTCCTCTTCAACCGCGCCGATGACCACAAACTGCCAACCCTCTTTTGCGCCGACCTTCGCCACCACATCCGTAAACGAAGCCAGTGGACCTTTCGCATCCACCGAGCCGCGACCGTATAAAACGTTGTTTTCCACGCGAACAGAAATTTCACCAGAGACCGTATCAATGTGACCTAGCAGCACCACCTGCTTCGTCCCCTGCCCCATCACGCCGACAGCATTGCCAGCCTCATCGATAAACGCGTTGTCATATCCCAATGACATCATCCGAGTCACCAGCCATTCGACCGCGCCGCGTTCCTGTCCGGAAGGGCTGTATTGGGAGACGAGTCCAACTAAAGTATCACTCATTGCGAAACCTC
>JBEBCV010000494.1:0-3951 GCA_041157505.1 Chloroflexota bacterium
TCCACCATTTGTGTCAGATCTTTATCGACGGAACAAATGACGATCTGCTCAACAGATTTGACCTTCTTGAACTTCGCCACTGCTGTTGCAATCGCATCGTCTGCTTCAAACTTGACCATGGGCCAGGTCACCAATCCCAAGGCTTTGATCGCCGCCTCAGCCACTGGGAATTGATTCAAGATAACCGGGTCCATGCCTTCGCTGGATTTATAGCCTGCGTACATCTTATTGCGAAAGGACTCAACGACATGGTCAAACGCCACAGCAACATGCGTCACTTCAGGGTCGGATAGCAGCAAGAGCATACTGCGCAGCATTCCAAGTGTGGCGCCAACTTCCTGTCCGCTAGCAGACTTTTTAGGTGGCGCACCAAAGTGTGCACGGAATAATTCGTAGGTGCCATCTACCAAATGGATTTTCATGCGATCTCCTCGTATGCTCTTTGTTTTTCAATTCATCTTACACGAAATTTCTGTAGGGCAATCCAAAATGGAGGACTGCCTGCGCAAAGGGCGACCCTCCATTTGCGCAACGTCATTTTTTATTCTATTGACGGGTCGCCTCTAACACGTAAGGTGAGTTAAGTTAGTTGAAAACGTTGATACACAACGCCAGTTGGAAGCGCTGAAGACTCTATCAGCTTAAAGTTGACGCGTTTTCCATCAGGGAACATGCGTTTCCCCTTGCCAAGCACCAATGGATAGACATGTAAAGCGATCTCATCCACCAAATCGTTTTCGATCAAAGCCTGCACCAGAACGCTGCTTCCGTCCATGATGATGTTCTTGCCCGGCTGGTTTTTCAACTTGCGGACTTCTTCGATCACGTTGCCACGGATGATGGTCGAATCGCGCCATGCATCTGCAGACTTCAATGTGGACGAAACGACAAACTTCTTGAAGCCATTAAATGGGTCTTCGTCTGGATTAGGCTCGAACGCTTCGCCGTGGGTCTGCCAGGTTTTGCGTCCGAGCAGCAGGGTATCGGCATCTGTGAAGATCTGACCAAAGTGGGCGCCAATATCATCGTGCCAGTAAGGGAGCGTCCAACCGCCGTGAGTGAAGCCGCCGTCGGTATCTTCCGTGGGGCTGCCCGGTGCCTGAATGACACCATCCAATGTAATGAATTCGTGCACAATTATTTTTCTCATGGTTTCTCCTTTTGAACAGTAAGTATGACCCTATGATATAGGGAGAAGGAGGGTTCGTCTTGGAAAAAAACGACACTCTTACGGCGTTCCATGACGAGCCAGCCGAAATCGGAGATTCTGTTTTACGCCGGGCCACTCGGTGACCAGAATGCTGTACATGACACTATCCCGAACGGAGCCGTCGCGGCGGATGGCATGATGGCGCAAGATACCATCCTTTTTTGCACCCAAGCCTTCAATCGCTTTTTGCGAATTGAAATTGAAATTATCGGTACGCAGACCAACCACCTTGCATCCCAAGGTATCGAAGGCATGCGCGAGCAGTAACAACTTGCAAACGGTGTTGACATGGCTCTTCTGCCAGCTTTTTGAATACCAGGTGTAGCCGATCTCCACACGATCAATATTTGCCATCACATCGTGATAGCGTGTGCTCCCAATGATCTTCCCTGTAGATAATTCGCGGACCGCCCATGGCAGCATGTGCCCCGCCTGATAACCTGCCAACGCAGTTTCAATATATTTCTTGGTCTCTTCCGGGTTCGGCACGGAGGTGAACCACAGATTCCAAAGTTCGCCATCCGCTGCCGCCGCGGAGAGATCCGCTTCATGTTCAAGAGTAAGCGGTTCAAGGCGAATGCCATGACCTTCTAATGTAATAGGTGAGAGTTTTATCATCAGTGTTCCGATCAGAAAGGAATTTTCACAAACAGCGAATTCTACACGGCTTTGCGAATCACGGCTCAGACTTGATAATTTCTTTTGGCGTCTGACCGTAATAGCGCCTCAACGAATTCGTCAGATGTGCCTGGTCAAAATAGCCAGCTTGATGGGTCGCATCGAGAATCGGAACTCCGCTTTGCAGCAATTCAACCGCCTTACGTGCCCGTTCCACTTGCTGGATCGCTTTATACGTCAGCCCAGTAACTTGCAAGAAGCGGCGCTGAATGGAACGCAATGAGAGGTCATATGTCTTGCCACACAACACATCCGCGACAAGTTGGTCGTGTGAAACCAACTCCTTGCGCATCAACCTACCTATAAACGTGTCCATGTTCTCAAAGGTCGGGAACTGCCATGTTTCCCCAAAAAGTTGAAATGTATTCTTACCCGTTGCAGATAAATGGATCTCTTCGTCAACCAGTTTATATCCCGGCAAGTTCGGCATGAACGTACCATGTTTGAAAATGATCCCCAAAAACTCAGCATCTTCAGGGATGGGCGCAGGCGATGCCTGTGATTCCGGTCCGCGCAGGCTCAGGGTGATATTTTCCCGTTGTTTAGTCACAACCATTTCCCATTGTGTGGTGGCATTCGAAATGAACGAACCACCTCCCACACTACGTGCCTGATAGATGGCATCTACAAAAGGAAGGTCAGAAGGTCGCGTACCGAGGTCTACTATCATTGAAGATTTTCCTGATTACCAATAAACAGCCAAGTCTTAGAACTTTTTCCAAACAGAAGCATATTTCTTTTTATTTTTCAAGTCTTTCTCCAACTCGATCAGTTCCAGCGCCTTTTCTTTGATCTCACTGGAGGTAGTGGCATTATATAGGTTTCGCATGCTCACCAAAATATCATAGCGGATCAGCTTGCCATTCTTTTCAGTGACACATTCCTTGTAGCGTTTTTCAAGCCCCTTCACTACAAGGATCTGCGCGTTCTTACCGCCCAGACCCACCTTCCAAATATTTTGCATGGTATGTCTTGCTGTAACGAAACGTTCATCTTTTGTCACTGCAAGCAGTTTGTCAAAATCCTTGTGCATTCTGCCTTTGGGGTCACTCTTGCCGAGATTGCCCAACAACTGTCCGCAAATGGCGCGGACGTGGTTATCTTTATCCGTCAGCCCTTCGATCAACTCATCCCAGGCTTCGTATGCCCAATCCACCGGCTTTTCGGTTTCCTGCATGAGAGACATATAGGCCTTGTTTTGTAATTGCGCATCCGTCGAACGGATGTTATCCAAGTGCGTACGAATAGTTTTATCCATGGACTCTCCTTCTTTCTTCGTCGTACGAAATGAAAGTCCATTTGCCTTAAGCGCCTCACGCAATGTACTCAAGGCATTCTTTCCCATGCCATGCAATTGCATGAGTTCCTCTTCGCTGACCAGTGTCAACTGCGTGAGGTTGGTAATGCCTGCGCTTTGAAGCGCACGTTGCGCCGGGGCTGCCAACTTTGGAAGACCAATTGGCTTCATTTCTTCTTTTTTCCCGCCATATTAAATTCCACCGCCGCACGGATAAGTTCTTTTAGCGCAGCTTCATCGATCTTATCGTTCTCTGCAATATCGATGGCACGTGTCCCTTTGGCTTCCAACCCGGCGTTAAATAATTTTTTCGGGTCAGGCAACGACGCGCCTTTGAAAAAATTAAGTTTCACATGGTCTTTGAAAACACCGCTGGCAACCACATTTCCATTGCATACCCAGACAGGCACGCCCCACTTCCAATCTTCCGTTACTTCAGGCGCTGTTTTCAATATCAAGGCGCGAAACTTCTTGATCCACTTTCCGCGCCAGTCGGTGAGGTCGTTAATAAATTTATCGATCTCTTGTGAGGGAGTCAGTGCCATTTTATACAGTCTCCTATTTTTGCAGTTTGATCAAATCTTTCAGGGCTTTTTCGAGCAAAGGCTTCTTCGCCTTAATTTCTTTCATGTCCGCAAAATAAGTCATGCGTCTGTCCACATAATCTCCTTCCAATATCGAGCTCTTCACCCCGGATATCTTTGGATTATGGAACACCAAATGAATTCGTTTCGTTTCTCGCAAGTTAAAGGTCACCAAATATTCG
>JBEBCV010000495.1:0-8020 GCA_041157505.1 Chloroflexota bacterium
GAAATGAATTCCACCTTTTGTGGACGAATTACCTTGAACGCATCTTTTGACTCTTCCGGTTGAACATTTACATCTTCATGAGGAATGAGCAATCTGCTCTTGAGCAAGTTTTCATAAAGCCCAGAACTCATCAACATGTTGTATTCATCTGAATATTTCTTATTTATTTGACGATACAAAATTTCATCACGATAAAATAAAAAACCACTGGGGTCCCGAAAGGAGCCTTGAATTCGATTAGTTCCCACCATTTTCCTCATTATCTTCATCTGTAGTTTCAGGCTTAGTACCAAACCAACGCTTAATGCGACTCCATTGAGAGCGGATCAGAATTCCCGCACCCAAGAAAGCAGCTACAAGCATCTGGAACAAAATACTGCCGGAACCAGGGTCAAGGTAAAATTCAGGTGCAAGCGGAATATGAGAGAAATACATGTTATCTTCCTTTTTCAAAATATTATCAAGAGCTTGTTATTTTATTGCAGGGACATTTTACCGTCAATAAGCGATATAAAAACACCAAGTCTACTTAAACAAAAAAACTGCCAAAATCCTAGATTTTGGCAGTTTTTTTGTTATTTTAGCCTTTGAAGAAATTTACTATGAAAAACCATACGTTGGCTGGTCTTTCGGCAAGACGCCGCATAAAATATGGATACCAATGCGTTCCAAATGGAACATAAACACGAACAAGGTAACCTTCTTTAACAAGCGCTTCCTGCAAATCTCTTCGGATGCCATACAACATCTGGAATTCCATTCCGGTTTTTGGTAAACCGATCTTCTCTGCATAGCTTTTCGCAAAGGCAATGCGCTTTTCATCATGTGTAGCAATAGCTGGGATGGGAGGAATGCGTCCATCTTGACTTAGGTTGGATTTCTGCGCCAAAGAAGCATCCAGCATGATCTTGGTGATGAGGTCGAAATTCGCATCCACGTCTGCTTTTTTGGGGAAGGCCTTATCAGGTGGCTCGTTATAAGCACCTTTGACATTACGTAGGCGAACTCCATCCTGCAACATGCGCCTTACATCCGCCTCTGTACGGAATAAATAAGCCTGTATCACCATGCCATGATTCTCATACCCCTTTTCTCGCATGGCATAATGTAGATTGATCGTTTTATCGGTGTAAGGTGTATCTTCCATATCCACGCGGACGAATGTCTTGGCAGATTTGGCGCGAGCAAGGATCCTTTCAAGGGTTTCAGCACAAAGGCTTTCATCTAGCCCCATGCCAATTTGTGTCAACTTGATCGACACATTACTCCTTAAGCTGGGTTCCGCACCAATTGCTTCCAAAGTAGCGAAAATACTATCAGCAGCTTGCTGAGCTTCTTCTGGTGTATTGGTATGTTCACCTAAATGATCTAGGGTTGCGTTGATTCCTTTTGAGTTCAATTCACGAACAACACGCACTGCGTCAGACAATGTAGTACCCGCAACAAAACGGGATGCAAAGCGCCAGGAAAAGCTCCAACCGGTGATCAGCTTTTGAGCCCAAGCGGCTTTCGAAAGGTAGATAAAAAATGAACGGAGCATATCCATCCTTTGAACAGAGATTTAGATTAATGCCAACTTATTCTAGCACAAGCACCCTAATTCGGTATGTTATACTTTTTCCGTGATTTTTGTCATGAAATATCACATTGGAGGCAAAGTTAACCCGTGAGAAACCGTAATACCAACACCATCCTTCGGGGTGTTTCGATTTTATTTTTACTCGGAGCGTTCGTACTTACCGTCGTCTCCCTGATTACATATAGCCGACAACGCACTGGCTACCCTGCTGGTATGACCATTGCTGGGGTTCCTGTTGATGGATTATCTCCAGCAGAGGCATCCCAACGGCTTTTACAGGTTTATAACTCACCGATCGAAGTGAACTATAACGAGGCGGTTTTCCACATTGACCCAGGCGCTGTTGGTTTTACGATGGATATTGAAACCATGCTCGCCGCTGCTGACCTCACCCGAACAGGCGGATCTTTCTGGGCTGGTTTTTGGGACTACCTCTGGAGCCGTCCCCCAACCGAATCCGAAATTCCTCTCAGCGCCACCATATCAGAAGAACGTTTGCTAGAGTTTCTTCAGAACGAGATCGCTTCTCGTTACGATACACCTCCAGCCCCGGCTCAACCGATCCCTGGCGGAACAACATTCATGCCCGGTGCTCCTGGGCAGACCCTAGATCTTGAGCGCGCCGTTCTCATTATTACAAATGCTCTCCGTTCACCTTCGAATCGAGCCGTTGCATTAACCTTCAATCAAACCACTGCCGCACGTCCAACCGTTGAAAATCTTGAAATTCTGCTCAAACAAATTATTGCAACTTCCGATTTTGACGGACTGATCGGATATTACATGATGGATTTACAAACCGGGCAGGAAATTCACTTTGCCATGAACAATAAGCAGGAGATCACAACTGAACCTGACATTGCTTTCACAGCTTCCAGCACCATCAAGCTACCGATCCTTACCTCTTATCTCGTAAATTACGGGACAAATCTGGATGCAGCTACAACCGATGCCATCACACGCGTTTTCCGCGTTTCAGATAACTCCGCTACAGACTTGATCCTTGAGCGCATTGATCAAAATAATGGACCGATCATTGTGACCCAAAATATGGAGCAACTCGGTCTGACCAGTACCTACATAAGTGGCATGTTCTTCCTTGGGGCACCAAACTTGATTCCAGGAAAAATCACCCCCGGCAATTCGCGTACAGACATTTTCACTGATCCCGATCCTTATTCGCAGACGACCCCTTCCGAAATGGGAACCTTACTGGCAGACATCTACCAGTGTGTCCAAAATGGAGGCGGAGCGTTGATGGCAGCCTTCCCAGGCAAAGTCACGCCTGAGACGTGTCAACTCATCATCGACTTCCTGGCATTGGACAAATTTGGTGCGCTCATTCAAGGTGGGGTTCCAGATGGTACCCTCGTCCCTCACAAACATGGATTTGTACTTTCACGAGATGGCGTTATGCACGATATTAGTGATGTTGGCATTATTTACTCTCCAGGTGGAAACTTTGTTTTGTCAATCTACACCTATCATCCGGTACAAAATATCTGGGACATTACCAATCCCCTCTTTGTAAACCTAACCCAAGCAACGTATAATTACTTCAACATCACTGCCCGATAGATCAACAGCCCGCTTCTTTACAGAGCGGGCTGTTTTCTTATCTATCAAAATTCGTTTTCCATTTCAAAAAAGGGCATTTTACGACCGTGCCGGGTATAATTCAATTTATGAGCGCATCGCTGGGACTTTTCCGCCTACAACAAGTAGACCGTCAGATTGACCGTGCCAGAGCGCGCATGGACGCCATTCAAAAAACACTTGAGAACGACAAAGAATTGAAGTCTGCCCAAACCCATTTTGATAATGCCAGCACAGAAAATCAACGTGCCTTGCAAAGTCTTAAAAGCATCGAAATTGAGTCTGAAAATCTGAGGATCAAGATCGAACAGGCAGAAGCAAGTTTATATGGCGGCAATGTTAAGAACCCCAAAGAACTTCAGGATCTCCAGAAAGACATCACCTCACTCAAAAAACACATGGGAACGCTGGATGAACGCCAATTGGAAGCCATGGCACAATCTGAAAACGCCAGCACAGAGATGGAAAAAGCGAAAGCAGATCTTGATGTGGTGCGCTCGCGGCTTGGGAACGAGCACAAAAAACTGATCGACGAACAAACCGAACTCGTAAAACAAATGGAAAGTTTTGGACAAGAACGTGAAGCAGCTCTATCGCCCATTGATGCTTCCCTGCTCTCTTCATACGAAGACCTTCGAAAACAAAAACGTGGAGTGGCTGTAACCGAAGTAGAAGATGGAGCCTGTGCATCCTGCGGTACGACCATCAATGCCGCTCTCCAACAAAATGCCCGTTCACAAAAATTATCATATTGCCCTTCTTGTGGGCGAATCTTATTCGCAAATTAGGCGAGTGACATGTTCTTAAACATCATTGATCCTCTTTCATTCATTGCAGGTTTCGCAACCGCTACAGTCATTTGGTTCTTGCTTGGGCGAGCCCGTCCCATGATCGCAGAACTGCGTGAAAGTTTGAAGGAACAACGAGAACAAGCTCAAACTCGTAAAGCAAGTTCAGTAGAAGAAAATCACCGACGTCTCACCTTGCGCCGCGCACAAGGGATGCACCTTGCGGCACAGCTCTTTGCTTTGGATGAAATCATACAAGAGCCAACCGTGATCACACCACCTGCGCCCGTTGAACCGGGCGGCGCTACTCGTTTTGAAGATGTAATTACTCAAACCCTTCCCTATATGCCTGCATGGCCTGAAGTCGCAGCGATATATCAACCGCATGTCCTCACACTTCCGCAAGCGCTCGCTGGAGATACAAATCTTGTCATCATCGGGCAACCCGGGACAGGCAAGACTGTAGCACTGGCACACCTGGCTAGCCTGGCTGCGAATCGAAGTGAACAGATGGGAGCATTACAAGAATTTGTACCATTCCACTTTCATGTCGCAGACCTAAATTTACCAGTGCAAGATCCCAAAAATATACTCAACATCATCATAGAGGCAGCATCTGAAAATGCCCCCATGTTCGATGTTGGCAAAATCCCTGCATTCGTCCAATCCGTTTTCAAAGGCGGTCAAGCCCTCCTCCTCATTGACGGGTATGATGAGATCACTCCAAACGAACAAACCCTTGTTGCAGAGTTTTTCAAGCTGCTGCTAAAAGCGCACCCCAAAACCCGAATCGTCACAACGGGTGCGCCTGAGTATTTGGACGGTTTGATCCCGCTTGGATTTGTCCCGCTTTCTTTATGTTCCTGGACGGAAAAAAGTAATCAACAATTCGTGGACCAATGGGGCGAATTGTGGTCTCGCACCGTCGCAATGGAAGCATGGGCACAAACGGGACCTGAGCAAGTAGACCCGCTTCTTATCAACTCGTGGCTGGGATCTTCGTCCTCGAATTTATCTCCCCTCGAATTGACTCTGAAGATCTGGGGCGCATATGCAGGTGATAGCCTGGGTCCAAATATTTTGGATACCATCGCCACCCATATTCGACGAGTTGCCCCTGCAAACACTCCGCTTGCCGCGCTCGAAACCCTGGCTATGCAAGTTGTTGTCAGCGCTACACCTGTCTTTGATCCACGCAAGGCACGCGAATGGGTAAAATCATTCGACGTGGCAGAAGAAACTCCAGAAGGTGAAGCAGTTCAAAATCCCGATGAAGAGGCGCAGCAATCAGAGGATGCCAAGTCCAGGAAGGGCAAGAAAGTCGAGAAAGTTACCACGCCCAACACCGGTCTACTTGGAAAAATGACCGACAGCGGATTATTGATAGCGTATTCAAACAACCGCATGCGTTTTGTGCATCCTGTCCTCGCCGGATATCTTGCTGGTCATGCGTTGACCAATTACAACGCGGAAGAAACTTTATTGAACCAACCAGATTGGTCTGGAAAATATCTAGCCCTGCGCTTTATCGCCGCCCATGGAGATGCCAGCCGATTGGTGCAAGCAATGCTGGAGTTCTCTCGCCTGCCCATGCACCGACCTTTGTTCGCAGCAGCGCGTTGGCTGCGAGATGCTCCTAAAAATGCTCCTTGGCGTGGAAAGATGTTCGGCACTCTTGCTGCGATCTTACAAACTGATGGCATTCCCCTCAACCTGCGCGGACAAGCCATGGCAGCCTTTGTTTACAGCAATGACCCAAGTGCAGCAGCATTGTTCCGCCAATTCGCAACATCAAGTTCATTTGAACTGGTACATCTTGCCATTTTGGGTATAGGTGCTGTGCGGGATACGAAATCGTTGAAAATTCTTGAAGGCGCACTGAATGCACCAAGCCTTGCCGTAAAACGTGCAGCTTGTATGGCGTTGGCAGCAATCAACACCAATGAGTCTCTTGAAATTGCTGCTCATGCTTTGCTCAACGGTGAAGAAGATGTTCGCCGTGCTGCAGGTGAAGCACTTGCCAACGACCCGAATGAAGGTCATGCCATGCTGCGAGATGGCATCACCATCAATGATATTCTCCTGCGCCGTGCCGTGATCTATGGTCTGGGTCGTGTCCGCGAAGAATGGGCAACAGACTTGCTGAAGAAAGTCCAGATCGAAGATGAACAATGGGTCGTCCGCAATGCTGCAACTGAAGTGTTGGAAATGCGCACTCACAGTTCAGCGTTTGCACCAAAGCGGTCGAAAGCTCCGCACGAAACGCCCTGGTTAATAGAATTTGCCGCCAAGAAAGGCGTTGGCGTTTCACCAGGTGTACCCGCCACTGATATTTTATTGCTTGCTTTGAAAGATGATAATTCTGATACCCGCCTTGCCGCCTTGCAGTTCTTAAAGTACACACCACAAGATGTCGTCTTGAAACAACTATACGAAGCCATGTACAGAGATGACCTCGAATTACGAGAAGCAACATTTAATGTCCTTTGGGAACTCGGCGCAGCTGGCGTCAAACTGCCTCACCCTAGCGAATATGGATTGAACTAATATGCTGATCACAAATGTAAACATCATCACCTGGGAATCCCCCAATCGCGTACTTTCGAATTATGCCATCCTCATCGAAGGCGGCAAGATCAAGGAAATTGGCACTACCAAATCGTTAACGAATAAACATCCCAAGGTCAAAGCAACGGATGTCAACGGTCAATATGTGATGCCAGGCGGAATCTGTGCACATACCCATTTCTATGGGGCGTTTGCTCGTGGCATGGCTATTCCAGGTCCGGCACCAAAGGATTTTCCTGAAATCCTCAGAAAACTTTGGTGGCCGCTAGATCGTTCCCTCGACGCGGAAGGTGTGCGTTACTCCGCACTCGTCAGCCTTGTTGATGCTATCAAGCATGGCACCACCACTTTGATCGACCATCACGCTTCGCCCAATGCGATCGACGGTTCGTTGGATATCATTGCAGATGCCGTGGATAAAAGCGGATTGCGCAGTGTCCTTTGTTACGAAGTGACCGACCGGGATGGTGTGGAAAAAGCCAATGCCGGCATTCAAGAGAACGTACGCTTTATCAAACGTCTCGCCTCAAATCCGCACCCGAGGTTGGCAGCTACCTTCGGGCTTCATGCAAGTCTTACGCTTTCCGGCGCGACCTTGCAAGCTTGCGCTTCCGCAGTTCCAGAAGGTACAGGTTTTCATGTCCACACAGCGGAGCATGAATCAGATGAATATGACAGCCTGCAAAAATCTGGCATGCGAGTCATCGACCGTATGCAAAAGCATGGCATTATTGGTCCAAAGACCATCACAGCTCATGGTGTCCACTTTGATGCGCGTGAAATGGAGATCCTCAAAGAATCTGGAACCTGGCTCAGCCACCAACCGCGCTCGAATATGAACAATGGCGTTGGTACAGCGCAAATCGAATCCATGCTGAGATTGGGTATCAAAGTCTGTCTCGGAAATGATGGGTTCACCAACTCCATGTGGGATGATTGGAAAGCCGCTTACCTCCTCCATAAAGCAGAACACCGCGATCCCCGTCGCATGGGCGGATACGATGTCCAACAAATGGCGATCTACAATAACTCGGCACTTGCTCAAGTTTTCTTCCCTGAAACTCCCATCGGACAAATCGTCCCTGGGGCTGCAGCAGATTTGATCTTTGTAGATTATCATCCTTTCACCCCGCTTACAGATGGCAACCTACCATGGCACATCATCTTTGGCTTCCAGCAAAGTATGGTTACCAGCACGATGGTAGCCGGAAAGTTCCTGATGAAAGACCGCGAATTACTCACCCTTAATGAAGCGGAAATCTCCGCTCGTGCAAGGGAGATCGCACCACGTATTTGGAAGAAGTACGAAGAAGAAGTAGCAAAAGCAAATTAATACAAAACCTTTCAGGAGAAACCATGAAAGATGATCACATCTTAGTTACAGTAGCAGTGTTGGGCGGCACCGGCAAGGAAGGCAAAGGGCTTGCCTATCGCTGGGCACGAGCGGGGTACCATGTTTTGATCGGCTCACGTTCAGAAGAAAAAGCCG
>JBEBCV010000496.1:0-4463 GCA_041157505.1 Chloroflexota bacterium
TATGGGTCAAACGCGTCCGCAAAGACCGCATTGAACTCACCATGGTCGAACCCCTTGCGTTCGAATGGAAAGAACTCAAGCCTGATATGGTTGTGAAAGGCAAAGTGACCCGCCTCGAAACTTATGGTGCTTTCGTTGACTTCGGCGCAGAACGCCCCGGCTTGATCCACGTCAGCGAACTTGCTCACGGCTACGTCAAGACTGCCAGCGATGTCGTTAAGGCTGGCGACGAAGTCGAAGCTAAAGTGCTCGAAGTAGATCGCCGTAAGCGTCAGATCCGCTTGAGCATCAAAGCACTTCAAGAACTTGTGGTTGAGGAAGCCCCCGAGCCTGTAGAATATAAAGGCAAAGGCAAGCGCAAAGGCAAGAAACAGGACGAAAGCTACGATATGGAACAGGAAGTCTCCAACGAACCACAATACACTGCTATGCAAATCGCCTGGCAGCAAGCGTTGGACAAGGCGAACGGCAAGAAGAACATCCGCGCCAAATCCATTAAAGGCACTTCCAAGGAACAGGAAAACCTTTACAGCAGCACCTTGGAAAAACGTCTCCCCACAGGCGGCTAAAAAACAACAAAAAAGAGCAGGCAAATGCCTGCTCTTTTTTGTTTCCTGATTTTTATTTTCCTTCAGCGCTCTTCAAGTAATCTTCCATAAAAGCATCAAGATCACCATCCAATACTGATTGAGCATTACCAACCTGAAAATCTGTGCGATGGTCTTTTACCATTTGATAAGGGTGCAATACATACGAACGGATCTGACTTCCCCATTCCGCCTTCGTATATTCGCCCCGCAGAACAGCCCGCTCCTCTTCCTTTTCAGCTCGCTTCAATTCAACCAAACGTGCTCGAAGAATTCGCATGGCAAATTCCCGATTCTGAGTCTGTGAACGCTCATTTTGACAAGTCACCACGATACCGGTTGGCAAATGCGTCAAACGCACAGCAGTTGCGTTCTTCTGCACGTTCTGTCCACCAGCGCCAGAGGATCGAAAAACATCCATTTTGACATCGCCAGGGTTGATCTCGACATCCGCCTCGTCCATACTGACTTGAGGCAGGATTTCAACCAATGCAAAAGATGTATGGCGGCGATGAGCAGCATCAAATGGAGATAAACGGACGAGTCGGTGGACACCTTTTTCAGAACGCATGTATCCAAATGCATATTGACCACTCACAGCAATGGTCACACTCTTGATCCCTGCCTCTTCACCAGGTGTCATATCCAATATTTCAGCTGAAAAGCCGCGGCTTTCTATCCACCGCAGGTACATGCGCTGAAGCATATCTGCCCAGTCTTGTGAATCCGTTCCACCTGCTCCAGCATGAATAGCCAGAATGGCATCATCATGGTCAAAAGGACCTGAAAGCATGGCAGCAAAAGAACGCTTTTCTAGCTCTGTTTCAAGCTTATTGATTTCTAAATCTATATCTGCTCGGAGAGATTCGTCATTAAGCTTGGCAAGTTCGGTCAAATCAATAATTTGTTGTTTTATCTTGGCCCAACTCTCCACTTCATCGCGTAAATTGGATACGGTCTTCATGACCTTTTGCGCAGCAGTTGAATCGCTCCAAAAATCCGGGTGTTCGATCTCAGCTTCAAGTTGTGAGAGTTGATTTTGTTTCCCTACCAGGTCAAAGACGCTCCAATAACTGTTGCACAGTTTCGTTGGCAGCATTCAATCGTTGTAATAGATCTTGCATCTCTACTCCTAGTTATTTACCAAAATTCCATCTACAAAAGCATCAGGGTCAAACGGTGTCAGGTCTTCCGGTTTTTCGCCCAAACCTGCAAATAAAATCGGTAAACCTAATTCACGCTGAATGGCGAATGCCATACCGCCCCGTGCTGACGAATCCAATTTTGTCAGGATGACTCCGGATACATTTACCGCATCTTTAAAAGCACGTGCTTGCTGCAATGCATTCTGCCCGGTCGTTGCATCCAAGACCAGCCAAACTTGATGCGGCGCACCAGGTAATGCCTTACCCACTACTCGGTTAACTTTCTTCAGTTCTTCCATTAAATTGAATCGAGTATGCAAACGCCCGGCAGTATCAACCATAACGATATCCACTCCGCGGGCAACGCCAGCCTGAACGGCACTAAACGCTACAGCACCTGGGTCGCTCTCCGGAGCACCAGCGATCACTTCGACGTTCAACCTATCTCCCCAAACTTGAAGCTGGTCCACTGCTGCAGCCCGGAAGGTGTCCGCTGCACCAAGCAATATCTTTTTTCCTTCCCCAACAAACTTGGCGGAAAGCTTCGCAATGGTTGTTGTCTTACCAGAACCATTTACACCTACCACCAGGATAACCGTTGGTTTATTATCAAAGGCTATAACTGGAGGCTGAATTAAGCGAGAACGTAAATCCGCTTTCAGAGAAGAAAAAAGCTGCTCGGAGCGAGTCCAGCCTTCGGTTCGGGTGAGGCGTTTTAGTGATTCCAAAACTGAAGAAGCTGTTTCGATCCCTAAATCTGCTTGAATCAAGGTGGCTTCAAGATCATCCCATGTTTCATCCGAAATTTCAGATTGCCCGAGGATCGAGGCTATTTGACCAAATGCAGCTTTGCTTGTGCGAGAAAGTCCATCTCGCCATCGTGAGAAGATGCTCATATGGGCGGCGATTATACCCCATGGGCATAAAGCAGCATGGTTTTTATGTTATACTCATTTGGCTAAATACGGCTTTCAAAGTTCGATGAAAGAAGGATTAAAAGGAAAATATGACCGGAGAACCTATTCACATCACCGATGAATCTTTTGAGCAAGTGGTTATGCAGTCCAACCTTCCAGTTATTGTGGATTTTTGGGCACCATGGTGTAATCCTTGCAAGATGATCGCCCCCACCCTCGATAAACTTGCTAAAGAATTGGAAGGCAAGATCATCATTGCGAAGGTAAATACCGATGATCATGCACAATGGATGCAGAAATTTGGTATTCAAGGAATTCCGACTCTGTTATTTGTTTCAAATGGAAAAGTTGTTCATCGCCAGGTTGGCGCCCTTCCTGAACGGATGTTGAGGGATGTGGTCAGTCAATTCATGGAAGTAGCTGGACAGCAAGCTTAATCGAAAAACCGGAGTTGGGTATGAAAAGGCTATTATTCCTTTCTGCAATGCTAGGTCTTGTATTAAGTTCCTGCCTCCCAACTTCATCTGAGACTCAAGTAATTTCTACGCCTGTATCTGAAGCAGATTTGCAGTCTACAGCAGCAGTCCTGTCACAACAAACACTTCAAGCCTTGCCAACTGCAACTTTGTTTCCCAGCGAAACGCCAGTAGTTTTTACTCCCTCGATAACAGCTACCCGACCAACTGCAACAGAAACTGTTAACCCGGTTTTGTTGACGTTGACTGCAACACTCCTTGCTGGAATACCTACAGCGCAAACGCAGTATGCATTTACAGGTACTCCCCAAACTCAGGGACCAGTTGGGACGCCAAGTACAACCAATGCTGCTCCAACGCTTGATGGAACCGCAAAACCATTGTCCTATGGGACACTTCCACCCAATCTTCCTGCTGGAACACTTAGCCTTTTCAATAAAGCTCAAGTTGATGTATACATTTCATTACGCTGTGTTACAAAAGAAGGTTATGTAACGATCATCGAATATCCAGTGAAGAAGAATTTCAATGTGAGCGCACCTGCAGGAAAGTATACCTATATTGCCTGGGTGGGTGGACGGCAATTTGATGGTAGTTTTACATTAGATAAAGATGGCTTCATCACGATCACATTTGCCAAAAATAGAATAAATATCAAGAAAGATTAGTCCAACAAATTTTCGAAACTTGTAAATGGAGAGAAGTAATATGATTAAGAAAATTATCCCAACCCTGGCCTTACTTGCTGTATTAGTGGTTGCATGTGGTGGTCAGCCAGCTGAACCGACTTTATCTGCAGAACAAGTACAAGGTACTGCCATTTCTTCAGCTTTCACCATGGTAGCTGAGACACAGGCGGCAATCCCCACCAATACTCCTGTTCCACCAACAGAAACGCCCAGCCCTACCCCATTGCCTACCTTTACTCCGTTGCCTTTGCCGACACAACCTGTCACCCTTCCTACAGCCACAACGGCCTCCAGCTCTGGTGGCGGTGGAGAATGCGCAAGACTCTTGAATATTGCTGAAGCAGGTCCTCAATCACTTGTCCGATTTGAAAACAATACAGGCGGAAAAGTGGGATTATCTTTGTTCATGTATACACCAAATAAGTTCGCCCAGTGCGGAAGCCACGCATCAAATCCTTTCCAGATTGCGGATAAAGCCTCAATTACTGTATCGCTGCCAAAGGGAAACTATTATGCTTATGCTTGGATCGATAAAGGTGATGAACAAAGATCAGCAGAAGGCTATTTCTGGGTAAAAGAAGCTGACAATCATCTTTTCCCTGTCATCATCAAAAATGATGTAATCATTTCCAAATAAACTGCTTAATAA
>JBEBCV010000497.1:0-2718 GCA_041157505.1 Chloroflexota bacterium
TCGACTTCTGCGCTTTTGCCTCGCTTGCACCGTCTTCCGCTTGGCTCTCTGGAAATCGCTTTGAAGTGTACTCGTCCTCGTCAGCGTTTTTGGTTATATGTTGGGCGAGATTTTACGTCCGCGGGCGGGATGTGTCAAGGAGGAAATTAAGCAGGTTATCTCACACCTCAGTTTTGCGAAAGTCCACTTCGGGCAAGTCCCTCGCTACGACAAAAAGACAATATCCATTGGATGGCGCAGGAGTTGCAAGGTGTTATCCTTTAGTTGAACGATCTCACTCAGCTTCACAAAATCCTGGTCGCTGATAATAAATACAGTTGGGTCGCCGTCTTCAAATAGCCCAGCCAACCTCAGGCTTTTATCATTTTCATCAAAATCATAGGGTCTATTTTCGCGCAAGGCATTCCAATAGCCCTGCATGCGCTGGGAGTACCAGGTTTTGGTGATCTTGCGGAAAAGATACGGGTGGATCTCCATCTCGTCCGTGATATTTTTGAGGTCAGCGATCTTTATCCCATCTGCAACGCTTCGATCGTAAACCCATAGGTTGGGAATTTTACGAGTTCTTTCAGCGGTACTATTTTCAAGCGCTTGCCTTTTTTGATGTCCGTCCGCTTGGGCACGGCGCACGGCTTCGATCAATTTGTCGCGCAACTTTCCCGCCAAAGTCATAAAGAAATAGGGATACACCAATCCGTACCGTAGGAGTTGATAGTTGACGCTTTTCTCCAGGCGATTTGCAAGCATCTCTTTGGTCAACTCAGAACCATCAGCGTCATCGGTATCGCCGGGGAACACCCAGGCGAGCGGACGTCCATTTTTTTCAATATTGCTGGTGACGATGTAGGCGGGAATGTGGTCGGTCTGTTTTTCGTCCAGCCAAACTTCCTGTCCATCTTTTTCAAAACAGGCTTTGGCAACCCAGGTGGTCTTGCCGAATTTGCGCCATTGCGGCTTTTTTACGCCCACCAGCCACATAAATGCTTCGGCGGCAACACGTCCAATTTCCTCTGGCTGCTTGTAATGACCCGGCGCAGGTCTCTTTTCCTTGTCTTTATCTTTAGACTTCAAGTCAGGCGGAGTCGGCAACGGCATGGGTCCGAAGTGCGTCTCCAACGCGTCAATGCCTTCCAAACGCAATTGAACTGCGCCGTTCTCTTTGGTCAACTTTTCGGTAAACAGTTCTTTGTTCTCGTTTTCCAATCCATCCCACAGGGCAGGGTTCGCCGCCTTGAACATCATCGAATCACCGTCTGGTGAATATCCCACCACATGCATTGAACCTTTGATCAATAAGAATTTCATTCGATTTCCTCGGTAAAAAGTAGGATGAATTGCTTGGGACTGCTTTGTTTCGTCTTATCAGGGATTTCAGAATGACCTATATTACCCTAAAGTATTAAACAATATCCAATGAATAATGCGGCTTAGGCGGGAACTCGATCCTGATTCGGTCATTCGGGAACACTTCCCCACCGACCAGCACAATGCTCATCACACCCGCTTTGCGGATGATGTTTCCTTGCTCATCTTTTGAGACGCAGGCTTTCAACAACCCATTCTGATAACCATCCAACTGTTCACACGGATTGCGAAGTCCGGTTACTTCGACCACGGCTTCTTTGCCTAGGTGCAGGCGTGTCCCTTTTGGCAGGTGGAGCAGGTCAATGCCGCGGGTAGTGATATTCTCTCCCATCCGCCCGGCGGAGACGTCGAATCCCTGTGCGCGTAATTCATCATGGAGTTCCGCATGGATCAAATGCACCTGTCGCAGATTGGGCTGATTCGGGTCACGCTTAACGCGGCTGCGATGTTTTACTTTCTCCCCGCTGTGAATATCCCCCTCCACACCCAAGCCAGCCAACACGCGGATACTCGTTTCATTAGGCTTGCTGAATGTATATTCCGGGCTTCTGCTGACTGCAATTATGATTCCATCCATGAAAATCTCCTTTATTCAGGCAGTATAAAATAATATACACTACTTGACGATTTATAATAAAAAAAGGCGCACCTATTGGGTGCGCCTTTTCATTTTAGGCTCCTGTATTGAGCTGTCACGCTCTGGAGATCGCTCTGACGTGTACTCGTCATGGTCAGAGTTTATGGTTATCCTGCAGGAAATTCAATTAGTAGACAAACAATTTAAACTCCGCATATCAGATCTGACCGGTCAAACTTTTGAAAGCCAAACAATTGCTAAAAGCGACAACTCAGTAGTTATCCACTGCCACATAATTAGTCATCATCAAGAAGCGGATAATTGTTATAAGGTTTTTGAATTAACGTAATAAGGCCCCATTATATATCGCAAGCCCATTATTAATTGCTAATAACAAACAAAATGTAACAAGAATGTAAAATTTTGATTTACTAGACTTAAATGAATCATCAAATATCTTTGAGCATATCAGCAAGATGGGCAAAACTGTCTGAGATGCATATAAACAAGCCTCATTTGGATTAAAGTAGACATAAAACAGCATCATCACACCAACCCAGGCTATCAATGCCATTTTTATCATGTCTAATTTTTTCGAGATTGCTAAATGATACGCTGAATACAACAACCAACTTCCCCAAGAGACGATTAATATAATCCCTAAATATGTCGAAAAATATCTAATTCCATCCTGCCAACTCATTGCATCAGGCAGGTGATCAACCGGACTAATGATTGCGAATAAAAGGAAATTTGAAAAAACATTTGCATAATTC
>JBEBCV010000498.1:0-3609 GCA_041157505.1 Chloroflexota bacterium
CGATGGAGAATTTATCGGATGACCCTGTCCTTGCTGGGGAGCAGATTCAACGTCAACGCAAGGTTGAGGAACCAAAGCATTTATCCATCCCTACGTTTGATTTGATGGATGGACAATATCCTGTGGATGCGGCATATGAGCAGAGATGCTTCGCGTCCATACCGAGTCAGTTGCGTAAGAATTTGATGACCGAGTCGCGGGATGTGTATAAGTCGCATACGTTTCGCACGTTTCAGCACTTCACTCTCGGGAGCGAAACGTTTGGGTCCACGTATCAGCTATCGGCGGAGTTTGAAGCGCAATCCCTTTTGCTGACGGAGGATAAGGCTAACATCAGTGCAGAAGTCCGCGAGAAGTTAAGGCACGAGCGGAATTCCATCGCAGGCTTTACTGCCCGACCTTCCAAGCCGCCGCGCGAGTGGGACGGTTCGCGTGTGGGCTACGCACCCGAAGCGGAGTTGGGCTTGGAGTTGGCAGGGCTGGCGGATATCCCGTTGATGTCGTTTGGAAAATTGGAATTCATTTCGGCGCAGCACGGCTTGAACCCGGCGACATTGATGAAGCCATCGCCGTTCCATGCGCTGGCGGGAGTCCTCGCGGCGTGGACGGGCGACGAGTTATTGGCGTTGAATGCAGCGTATGAGTGGCACACCTCGGGCAAGTTGAATGGATGCTTTAGCGAGTTACCGAAGTCGTTTGAGCTGTACGTCATCGAAGATACGATGGGCGGGGTCCGCGCCACACGGGCAGCGGGAGAAATTTTGCGCGAGGCGGGCTTTGGTGTGAATGTGCATACGCTGGGGCTTACCTCGGGCATCGAACAAAAAGCAGAGGCGTTCCGCAAGGCGGATGTGCCGCATTTTGAAAATTGGGAGTCTTTGATAGCAGGTGCGGGGTTATAAATAGCGACGATGGACAATAGACCGCGGACGATAGACGATCTTTTCCATCGTCAATGGTCTACCGTCCATCGTCAATTTTCTTCAGGAGTTTCCCCTTTGAACAACTACATCGCTCTCGCCCTTACCTTCGCCATCGCGCTCGGATTTTTGCGCCTGATGGATTTCTTCGCCCATCGCGGTTGGATCGAAAGCAAGCTCAGCCGCAAGTTGATCCACATTGGCACGGGTCCGATCTTTGTTTTGTGCTGGTTCTTTTTCGACGACGCTCCCTCCGCTCGCTGGCTGGCTGCGCTGGTTCCGTTTGCGATCACAGTTCAGTTTGCATTGATCGGGTTTGGGATTTTGAAAGACAAAGCCTCAGTGGACGCCATGTCTCGCACCGGTGACCCGAAGGAGATTCTGCGCGGTCCGCTATATTATGGCATCATGTTCGTGGGGTTGACGTTGGTTTACTGGCGCGAATCCCCGATCGGCATCATCGCCCTGATGATGATGTGTGGCGGCGACGGCATTGCCGATATTTTCGGTCGGCGCATCCCTTCGCCGAAATTGCCATGGAGCAAGGAAAAGTCTGTGGCGGGGATGGTGAGTGTGTTTGTTGGCGGATGGGTGATGTCTGCTGTGCTTCTGTATATTTATGTGAGTGCAGGTGTTTTTGCAGCGCCATTCACCAATTACCTGTTACCCATTACGGTTATCTCCCTGGTTGGGTCAGCAGTTGAGTCTCTGCACTACAAGGATATCGACAACATCAGCATGACGCTGGCATCTGCCCTGGTTGGGCATTGGTTCTTTTAAAGCAAAAGATGGACGATAGACCATAGACAACCTTCCCTCGTCTGCGGTCTATCGTCCATCGTCCAAATCACTTCTCGTGCTCTTCTTCCTTCTTGAAGATCATCACCCGGTACGACTCAGCATACTCGAACTCTTTATCTTTCGCGTCTTCCTTCGCCCAATCCTTCATCCATTTTTCAACTTCATCCACCGGCACCTGACTTGCATGCTGCTGTAACGCCCTCACCTTGATGTCGATGGTCTCGGTAATATCCACCCAGGTATCAGGTTTGTCTGTACCGTGGATGTAAAGTCGCTTCACTTCATGCGGCTCATATCCCTCTGCGAGCAGGTCAGCGAAGATCAGGCGTGACCCTGCCGATGGAAAAACCGCTTCACAGGCAGCGCGGGCAGCGGCACGATGGTCGGCGTGGTTCAAATATTCATTTCCATAAAACCATGCTTCAGGATTACCCGCTAAAACGACATCCGGTTTATATTTACGGATGAGGCGAGTGATTTCCTTACGCAATTCAATGGTCGGTTCCAATTCCCCGTCTGGCTTGCGCATGAAAACCGTTTCTTTCACACCCAGCACTTCATTGGCAGTAAGCTGTTCTTTTTCACGCAGTTCAGCCAACACAGGTTTATATTCTGCGCCTTTGCTTGGGTCGTTCGAACCGGAATCGCCGCTGGTGATAACCACACAGATCACTTCACAACCAGCCTTTGCCCATTTTGCGATGGTGCCACCGATCGAAAATTCCTGGTCATCGGGGTGGGCGTGGATGGTCATGGCAACCTTGGGAAGGTATTCATTACTCATAAAATTCTCTCTCCTGAACGGAATTTGTGTTTCGCATTTTACATCACAAATCGGAGTAGTAGTAAAATAGAACTTATATTCTATTTTCTTCGCACCTTGTATGCATCGCACTAGACTTAACGGTACTCCTCCACCCATAAACTAAGTCAAGTTAACCAGCCTCACTTAAATGTTTGGTGCGAAATCCTCCCTGCACTCTCACCCTTAATGTGCGAGAGCCAGGGTCGCCTTACCCTGGCTCTCTTACAAAGGAGGAGAAGAGAATTTGTTACAAATGCAAATTTATCACGCATGGTCAAAAGGCGCTTGACGCATCCCCTACGCTTGATAAACGGAAAAGCAACGATAAAGATTACAAAATTTTAAGGAGAATCATGTCCGCATCCCTTGCAATCGAAACTCGAGACCTCGGTCGCATCTACAAACTGCGTGGCAGCAAGAAAGAAACACGCAAAGAATTGGTCGCCTTACAAGACGTTAATTTAACAGTAGAACGCGGTGAACTGTTCGGACTCTTAGGACCGAACGGCGCAGGCAAGACGACTCTGATCAAGATCCTCACCACGCTTCTCTCCCCGACCTCGGGCTGGGCACGCGTTGCAGGAGCCGACGTCAACACTGAACCAGAGGCGGTGCGTCCGCGCATCAACATGGTGTCAGGCGGCGAGTCTTCGGGCTATGGTCTGCTGACCGTGCGCGAGAATCTGTGGATGTTCTCGCAGTTCTATGGTGTACCTTCTAAAGAAGCCAACGAACGGATCGAAGCACTACTAGAAATGGTCGGCATGAAAGATCGTATGCACACCAAGTCATCTGACCTTTCGACCGGTCTGCGCCAAAAGATGAATATCGTGCGCGGATTCCTCACCGAGCCGGAAGTTCTCTTCCTTGATGAACCCACACTTGGCTTGGACGTAGGCGCGATGCGCGATGTCCGTCGCTTTATTCTTGAATGGCTGAAAGCTGATAAAGAACGCACTCTTCTTTTAACTACGCATTACATGGCAGAAGCCGATGAGTTATGTGACCGCGTTGCCATCATCAATAAAGGGAAAGTCCTGGCTTGCGATAAACCGTCTGTGTTGAAGCAGAGATTGCAGAAGG
>JBEBCV010000499.1:0-2567 GCA_041157505.1 Chloroflexota bacterium
TCGCTACGATACCAACGATGATGGCGACATTCGCAACATCTGCCAGCAGACGATATGCATCCCCAAAGAGACCGGTGTTCTCAAGCAGGCGCCAGCCGGTGTAGGCGTAGATCAAGTCTGCAAGGTTGATGAGAAGGAAGGAGAGGAATCCCCAGCCGATGAGCCCATGCAAAATGCTCGGACCCAGCCTGAAACGAAAAACGGGTTGGAATAGCCCCACTTTGACGATGAGGTCTCCAATCCGTTTCCATAAAAGCGACCAGTCCACTTTGCCCTGTCCACTGGCGATGTGACCGACGATGCGCATCACACCTTTGTAGGTGAAATATAAAGAGACAAGAACAGCAATTGCAAAGAGGATTTTTTCTACAAGCGTTAGCATGGAGCCTCCGTACGAATTATTAGGTCACGCTGATGGCGTGACCTACATTATTTTTATTAAGTTTAGCACAGGTTGGTTTTATGCCACAGGTTCAAACCTGGTGAGAGTATTCCATATCTCAGTATTCAGATGATTACGGTGCTCTTGTGAAAATTCCCAGAATAAGGCTTGAGCGCGCGTGAAGGGATAATGCACATTGCGGGCAATATAAACGGTCCTTCGCAGGTCCAGCCCTTGAACTTCCACTTTCTTAACCCGCCCGAATGCTAATCCGCGTGCCGCGACCATTTCTGAAACAAAGGCAATTCCTACACCACATTCCACTGCCATTTCAATGCCGTCAGAACTGCCAAGTTCCATGGTCACATTGAGCATATCGGGTGTGATGCCATATTTCTTGATGCCCTGCATGACGGTTTCACAAGTGCCGGATACTTCTTCACGCATGATGATCTTCTGACCTACGAGGTCATCAGGTGTGGCTTGCCCGTAGGCTGCCCAGGGATGGTTGGATGGCACGATCAGAAAAATGCGATCATCGAAGAGCGGCTGACATTCAATATCGCGATGCTCAAGCATTTTGCTCGAAACTCCCATTGGGATTTTTTGCTCGATCAGGCGTTCGAAGACGCTGTCACGGGTCATCACTTTGACGCGCGGATGAACTGCAGGATATTTTTCCTGAAACATTGAAAGCAGGGAGGGCATGAGATATTTCCCTGCCGATGTGGAGCAAGCGATCAACATTTCCCCACCGACCTCGTGATTAATATTATGAAGGCTGTCTTCCATTTGTCGTGCAGAGCGCAAGACTTCACGTGCCATGGGAAGAAGGGCTTCGCCCGCCTCGCTCAACGCAATGGAGCGTCCACGGCGCAGGAAGAGTTCCACATTGTAGGCTTGTTCCATTGCCTGAATGTGCTGGCTGACCGCTGATTGTGACATGTGCAAACGTTTTGCGGCTTGCGAAAAGTTCTTTTCTTCGGCAGCAGCCAGAAAGACGCGCAGGGATGAGATCTCGAGCATTCTTCGCTCCGTTTTACCTGATAAGTAATTATGATGAAATTGCTTTTCAAGCATAAGTTTTTCTCATCCTTCCTGCCAGTGCACAATGTCAATAAATTTTCAGCACGGCATGGGGAGTTTGCCCCATGAAAACTGCCCGCGAGATTCCTTCCTCGCGGGCAGTAGATCGATACAGGAGCAGGCTCCTATTTCAGGCTTACTTGATAACGGGCAGTTCTGCAGCTACCCAACCATTCAAACCACCAGCAAGATTGCGGACGTTGGAATAGCCCAGGAATTGCAGGTAGAGCTGGGTCATGGCGCCGCGGTGACCGGAAGCACAAGTCACCACGATGGGAGCGGTCTTGTCAGCGGGGAGCTGGGCGAGGTTGGCAGGCACATCGTTGACGGGGATGTTGATTGCGCCATCGATATGACCATTATCGGTCCATTCGGTGGTAGTGCGAACATCGAGGATGAACGGAACGGTGCCACCGACGATCTCGGTGTTGAGATCTGGAGATTTGACCGTGCCAAATCCTTCAGGCAGGCTGCTCAGGTAGGCATCCAGAATGGCGAGGGTGTCAGCATCCACTTCGGGAGCGGTTCCAGCTACGGGCGCGGCGGGAACGCCAGCTTCCAATGGAAGCTCAGCCTTGATCCAACCATTGACGCCGCCACCGAGGTTGACCACTTCGGTGTATCCCAACATGCGAAGCGCCATCGTGCCGAGCGCGCCGCGATGACCAGAAGCGCAGGTGACGACGATCATTTGATCTTTAGCGGGCAGTTTGTCAAGATTCTTGAGCAGGTCACGGATCGGGATATTCACAGATCCCATGATGTAACCAGTGCCTTCAATTTCAGAGGGTTCGCGCACATCGAGAATGAAGGGCGGATTTTCAACAAGCATTTCATTGAGCTTGTCAGACTTGATGCTGTAGAAACCAGCGTCAGCGGGGAGGTTGGCGAGGAAGGTGCCCATCTCGCTAACGATGCCAGAGACCGGTAAGCCAGCGCCTTTCCAGGCATTGAGACCACCAGCGAGGTTGACCACATCGGTGTAACCCATCAGACGCAGAGCCATCAGAACCATGCTGCCGCGATGACCGGAAGCGCACAAAACGACGATGCGGGCATCTTTATCAGCAGGGACCTGGTCCATGTTGGCGAAGAAGTC
>JBEBCV010000500.1:0-5241 GCA_041157505.1 Chloroflexota bacterium
ACAATGCCTTGCTGCCAGGCATAAACTGCTGCTTGTGTTCGGTCTGCAAGATGAAGTTTGCTGAGGATGTTGCTCACGTGTCCCTTGACCGTATTTTCGCTGATGACAAGTTTTTCAGCGATCTGGCTGTTTGTGAGCCCACTTGCTATCAATTTCAATACATCGGTTTCACGTTCGGTCAATTCGGTGAAGAGCGGTTGTTCTTCACCGTTCTCGCCGCGAATATTTTGAAGCACCCGTGATGCAACGATGGGGTGAAGCGTTACCTCACCTTGCACGGCGCGATGCAGTACCTCAACAAGTTTCTCCATTTTCATGTCTTTCAAAATGTAGGAGATCGCCCCAGCCTTCAATGCCGGAAAGATATGTACATCTTCATGATAGGAGGTGAGCACAACGACCTTGGTCCGTGGGCTGATCTGCCGAATGCGGCGCGTGGTTTCGATGCCATCCATGCCTGGCAGGATAAGATCAAGCAGCACGATATCGGGGATCATTTCAGAAACAAGGCTTAATGTTTCCTCGCCTGAAGAGGCTTCACCAACAACTTGAAAGTCGGAAATTTTTTCAAGATAGGAACGGATACCGCTCCGAACTACTTCATGATCGTCTGCGATCAAAATACTGGTTCGATGATGTTTCATTTTTAACCTCCGACATTTGATTTGAGGGGAATCTGGATGATGATACGTGTGCCCTGTCCCGGCGCACTTTGGATCTGGAATGTTCCGCGTACACTGCTGATACGTTCGCGCATTGATCGGAAACCAAGCCCGGTCACCTTTTGATTGACGTTAAAACCACAGCCATCATCTGCCATGGTCACCTGGAGCAGGTCGGGATTATAAACCAGGGAGACATCCACTCGTTTTGCGCGGCTGTGACGGGAAACATTTGCCAACGCCTCTTGAATGACACGATACACGGCCTGCTCCGTTTCAAGCGGGAGCTCACGTTCATTCTGTATGTTGAGATTGACCATGGCATCATTCCGATTTTCCCACTCGAACACGTATTCCCTTAGAACGGTTGGCAAGCCTTTTTCCTGCAATGCAATTGGGTAGATCTCTTGGATAAGGAAGTTCAGTTCTTGGATTACCTCATACACCAGATTTTCAGCTTCGCTCAAGTGCGGTTCTGCTTCTTGTGGGACAGGTCCATGCGGGACAGCTTTTGCCATGCCATTCACGGTTCCCAGCTGTGCGAGGGCGGCAAAAGCTTTTTGTTTGGCTGAATCGTGCAGGTCACGGGCGAGGCGGTTTCTTGCTTCCATCACTGCCAGATCGCGGGTCTGTTCGAAAAGTTCCATATTCGCGATCGCCATTGAAGCCCGATTAACCAGCGCGGTGAAGAGACGGATCGAATCCTTGGTCAAGGCGTTCGAGCGGGTGTATGCCACATTGAAGATCGCCATCACTTTTTCATCCACAACGATGGGGAAATGTGCGAAGGACTTGATGCTTTCTTTTTCAATGGCTTTGCGTACGTCTTCCCGCAGTTCAGATAGGCTGTCTCCTGAAGCCACCATGGGGTGACCGGTCTTCATAGCGATCCCGATCAATCCTTCATCAAGGTCAAAGCTCATTACAGAAAGCGTTTCAGGTCGGAAGCCCAGACTAATGCGTGGGGTGATCTTGCGTTTCTCATCGTTCCAGGTCAGGACCATGCTGCGGTCCGCTTTGAGGATGGAGATGGAGACATCGACCAGAGCTTGGAAGATCTGGTTGAGGGTGACACTGCGAAGGATCTTTTCGTCTGCCTGATATAACGCTTCGATCTCGCCGGTGCGTTTTTCGAGGTCTGCCGTACGAAGTTTGACCAATCTTTCTAATTCTTGATTCCTACCTTCAATGTTTTTTACACGCCAGCGTAATCCGCCCGCCACACTGAACATAAAAGCAACGATCAGAAATCCGAGGAACCACCAGGTTTCCCAGAACGGCGGAACCACCACGATCTGAATGGCGGCGCCCTGTGCGTTCCAAACACCGTCATTGTTCGAGCCGCGCAGTTTAAGGGTATAGGTGCCGCCGGGAAGGTTGGTATAACGTCCATTCCTTTGTTTTTCGATGTTGACCCAATCAGTATCGAAGCCTTCCAGTTTGTAGGCATAGCGGTTGTTCAAGGGTTGTTCATAAGCGAACGCGGCGAACTCAAATTCGAACGAGTCCTGGGGCCAGATCAATGTGATGGTGTCGAGATATTCTGTAGTGCGGTTTTCTTTTTCGTTCAGCGGCACACCATCCAGTGTGATGGAGGTGAGGGCGATTTTAGGTGCGTATTGATTATCTGTGATCTCTTGTGGAACGAAAACATTGAGCCCGTTGATGCCGCCAAAATACATGGTGCCATCCTGGTCTTTGGCATAGGCATTCTGATTGAACTCGTTGCTTTGCAGACCGTCGCTGGCGGTGAAGATGCGGAAAGTTTGAGTGGAGGGATCAAAGCGAGCAAGACCAAAGTTGGTGCTTAACCAAAGCTTGCCAGTCTCATCTTCCAAAATACCATACACGACATTATTGGATAAACCCTCTTGCTCGGTGAAATGAGTAAAGGTTTCAGTATCTGGATTGAAGCGGCTCAGACCTCCGCCATGCGTACCGACCCAAAGCGTGCCTTTTGTGTCTTGGTATATGCACATGACAGTATTGCTGCTTAACGAGGATCTCTCTGCGGTGTCGTATCGAAAGTAGGATATCTCCCCAGTTTTTTGGTTGAGACGCCTTAAGCCATCGTCGTAGGTGCCTACCCAAAGATTCCCATCTTTGTCTTCGAAGAGGGTATTGATGCGGGTCTTGTCGAACTCCGTACCATATTTTGTGAATTTCCCATTGTTCTTGTCGAAGAGATAAAGCCCCCAATTGGAACCGACCCAAAAGTTTTTATTCGAATCTTCAAGAATGGAGAAAACCGAAAAACGCACATCATCACTTTTGAAAGATTCATCATCGGGTAGAAAATGGGTGAAGGTTTGAGAGCCGCGGTTGTAGCGATCTAATCCGCTGCCTGTGCCTACCCAAAGTGCGCCGCTTTTATCCCAGAACAATGAAATGATGCTGTTGTTGCTGATGGTATTGGCATCGTTTGGATCATGGATGAAGCGGGTGAAAGTCTCTGTAAAGGGGTCGAACAGATTGAGCCCATTATCAAGGGTGCCCACCCAGACCCGTCCAAATTCCACAGGTTGAATGGCGAAAACCAGGTTGCTGCTCAGGCTGGTGGGGTCATCGGGGTTGTGGCGGAAATAGGCGTAGCGGTCTTGCTGGCGGTTGTATTTATTCAACCCGCCGCCGTATGTGCCAAGCCAGAGAACCCCGCTGTCATCTTCGTAGATGTACATCACTTCGTTATTGCTCAGGCTGTTGGGCACATTGGGTTGATATTGATGATGATTGAACTTGCCTTCCTGCGGCGAGTAGCGGTCTAACCCCATGTTTGTACCGATCCACAAGCTGCCAAGGCGGTCAGTGAACAGCGAGTAGACGATGTTGCCAGCAAGGCTGTAAGGGTCGTCTTTGGACTTTCGGTAACGGATGAAATTATTTTCTTCCGGGTTGTATTGATTCAGTCCATTACCAGTACCGATCCAGACGTTCCCATCAAGATCTTCAGTGATCGAAAGAATACGGTTATGGCTGATGCTTTGAGTGTTGTACTCGTTGTTCTTGAACGTTTTGAAGGTTTGGCTTGCTTCATCATAAAGACCCAAACCCGAATCTGATGTGCCGATCCATAGTCTGTCCGCTGTGTCTTTGTAAAGTACGGTGATGGATTTACTTTCGGGTTCCAGCTTTCTATTTGTGAGGGGGTAATGGGTGAACTTGTTGGTTTCAAAACTGAGATAGTCTATGCCGTTGTTCGTGCCGATCCACAGCCCGTTCTCATCCAGAAATAGTGTAGAGACCTGGTTACTGATTATGCTTTGATCATCGTTCTTGTTGTGGATGTATTGGGTGAACTTTCCAGAGACGGGGTCGTAACGGTTTAATCCTCCCATGCGGGTGGCGATCCATAGATTTCCCTGCTGGTCTTCAACAAGGTCGGTGATGGAACGGTCGCTTAGGCTAAATGGGGTGGTTGTATCCGGCTTGAAGATCTTGAAGTTGTATCCATCATAGCGATTCAACCCATCATCAGTGCCAACCCATAGAAAACCCTTTTGATCTTGCAAGATCACATTCACCACACTCTGCGATAAACCTTCTTCGAGGCTGATCTGTTCGAAGCGGATGTTCTTTCCATACGGGATGGAAGGGCTGATCGAATCAGGAGCAGGTATCGGGTCAGTGAGTGAGGCGGTAGGTTCTACATCCGGCGTAGTAACAGGATTCATCGTCCCGCAGGACTCTAAAACAAGCAGGAGGAGGGCTATCCATAGGAACGAAGATTTACGCATGGTGAGAACTATTATAAGCAATTTATTTCGCGCGATTGATAGGCGGCTCCTTCTACGGGAGGTCTGGAGCCCCCTCCCATAGAGTGGTTTTTCGCTTTTGGCTGGGCTGGAGTTCGATTCTCAATGGACCGAAGAAGAACCATTCAATTGTGGGAGCAAATCCAATTGTTTAGGCGCATGACAGTTGACCCTCGTATCCGTATGATAAGGCGCATGCGGAATTGTTCTCCTCCAAGAAGAGCCGCATTCATTCAGAAGGCGGAGTGCCGGTTCGCGGACTGGCTTTCCGCCTTCTGTGTACCAGAGTTATCAGGAGGTGCGTGCTGACCTATTGTGTATGTTGTTCGCTTTGTTTTTCAATTCCATTAAGGAGAAAAGAGAATGAAAATGAAAAAAGCATTTAATATCCTCAGCTTGTTGGTCATCCTCGGCTTGTTGCTCGCTGCTTGTGCGCCTGCAGCGACGGATGCCGCGGTTGAAGAACAGCCTGTTGCGACCGATGCGCCTGCTGTGACGGAAGAAGCAGCTCCTGCCGCAACGGAAGAAGTACCTTCCACTGAACGCCGCGGCGGTTGGTTGGATGAGATCGATTTCTCGGTTGTTTCTTCTGACTCTGCTGTTTCGCAGTTGCAGGCTGGCGCGATCGATTTCTATTCCTTCAACCTGTCTTCAAATACATTGCAGGATATCAAGGATGCGGGGTTGAACTACACCCAGTCTTATGGTGGTAACTATGGCATCAGCCTGAACCCTGCTGTGTTCGAAGATGCAGCGGTGATGAATCCGTTCTCGAACCGCAAGATCCGTGAAGCATTGAACTGGCTGATCGACCGCAATTACATCAA
>JBEBCV010000501.1:0-3330 GCA_041157505.1 Chloroflexota bacterium
GTGCCAGCGGATTCGCCAGCCACTAAGACTTTTGGCAGGATGTCTTGCAATGTCCAGGTGATTTTCTCTGCTTTGAGCAGGTCATTGAACTGCCCAAGCATTTTTTTGTCGTAGTCGTTTATCGTGCTGTCGATGGGGAACATGCCTGAGGCTTCACCCACGCCCATCACCTTTTGTCCCGTCAGCTTCCAGTGGACATAGCCCGCCAGCGTGGTCTGGTGGCTGATGTCTTTGACATGGGCTTCCTTATTCAATATCGCCTGATACAAGTGGGCAATGCTCCAGCGCTGCGGGATGTTGAATTGGAAGAGGTCCGTGAGTTTCTCAGCGGCTTGTCCCGTCATCGTGTTGCGCCAGGTGCGGAAGGGGACGAGTTGTTTGCCATCTTTGTCGAATGCCAGATAGCCATGCATCATGGCGCTGAAACCTATGGACCCAATGGTGGTGAGCTTCACGCCGTATTTCTCTGAAACGTCCTTGCTGAGATTGCGGTAACAATCTTGCAGTCCATTCCAAGCGGCTTCAAGGCTATAGGTCCACACGCCGTTTTCGTATTGGTTCTCCCATTCATGACTTCCGGACGCAATGGGAGAATGGTCTTCGGCGATCAAAACCGCTTTGATACGCGTGGAACCAAGTTCAATGCCGAGAGCGGTCTTCCCGCTTTCGATGGCTTTTATGATTTCGTTTTTATCCATAATTTAACTCCTGTGGTCCATGGTCTATCCGGGATACCAAACCTTGCGCGGATCGTCCTCGGCGCGGACATAATCGAACGCCGAGTCGATCATCTTTTTCAAATCATATTCAGGTCGCCAGCCGAGTAAAAACTTGGCTTTGGTGTTATCGAGCCATGTGGAGTGATATTCGGTCTTGATTTCCACGGTAGGGAAGCCGCGCGTCTCGTGCAAATATTTACCCATCTCACCATAGTCCACGGGTTCGTCCATGCAGATGTTGAAGAGTTGCTGGCGGGCTTTGGGGTGGTCGATGGCAGCCAGGATCGCGCTGACCAAATCGTCAACGTGGACAAAGTTTCTTTTAACGGGAACAGCTTCCAGATTAAGCATGACCGGGATGGTTTGCGTCCGCACATAATCAGCCGCAGTTTTCTCATCCACAAAGTCACGCCAGCGCGGACCGCCGAAGACATCCTCTCCGAAAGAGAGTTGATATTTGAAGTCATCCTTTTCCATGATCCACGGCGCGCGCAAACAGCAGCCGTTGAGATCGTTTTGAATGTAATACTGCTCAAGCATCACTTCTTCGAGAACTTTGGAGAGCGCGTAGCAGCCAGGGTAGGCAGAATGTTTTTGCGTTTCAGTGACAGGGATGGGATGCGGATAAACGAAATGCCCCATGCCCGCATCGCCGCCGACCATGATGAACTGCTTGAAGGTGGGGGAGGTGCGGCAAGCCTCGAGCAGCCAGAAGAGACCTTTGACCGCCACATCCATAATTTGCTCGGGCGTCTCTTTGACGGTTGCGAGATGCAGAACATGCGTGACGCCGTCCATCGCTTTTTCGACAAGGTCGCGATGTTCGATGGAGCCGTGAATGTTTTGAATGCGGGGATGTGGGGGAAGCTCGCGGTTGTGGCACAGGGCACGAACGGTGAAAGAATTGAAACGTGAATCAGCAAGAATGTGATTGATGAAAGTCTTGCCTACTTTTCCTGTCGCACCAGTGACGAGGATGGTGTTGTTTGGCATGCTTACCTGCCTCCACATTCAGACGATGGACGATAGACCACGGACCATTGTCTGTCGTCCATCGTCCACGGTCTATCGTCGGTTTTCATCAGCACTTTGTCCATTGCCCATTCTCATTGCTGGATTTGACAACACTATCCACAAAGCGCACGCCCATCAAACCGTCAAATGAATTCGGGAAGTAGAGCGCGAGCGGGTCTGCTTTTTTGCCTGCGCGACGAGCAGCGATCGCTTCGGCGGCATCGGAATAAATATTGGCGAAGCCATCGGGGAATCCTTCGGGATGTCCCGCGACCAAACGAGTGCAACGAGCAGAGAGAGGCAATGTGCCGGGTCCGTTCGGGGTGCGGTTTTGAGATGGCGCGCCCAATGGTTTGAAGGTGAGCGCTTGTGGAATTTCCTGCATCCATTCAATCGAGCCTTTTGTGCCACTCACACGAATGCGCAAACAATTCTCCACTCCAGCCGCGGCTTGCGTCACCCAAAAACTGCCACGCGCGCCGTTGTTAAATCGGAGCATTGCCCCGCCAAAGTCATGTACGAGCCGGTTGGGAACGATGGCTCCGATCTCCGCTGAAACTTCATCTATTTCCAAACCGGTGATAAATCTTGTCAGGTTGTGCGCATGCGAACCGATATCGCCCATCACTAAAGATGGTCCGCCGCGTGCGGGGTCGAACTTCCAATAGCCTGCCGGAAAAACTTTATTTTCATCTGCCTTGCCGCCCTGCACATACTCCACCTGCACGAGTCGAATCGTGCCGAGTTCGCCCGCTTCCACCATCGCCTTTGCCTGTCGCACCATCGGGTAGCCCGTGTAATTGTGTGTGAGGCAAAACACCAAGCCCGTTTCCTGCACTTTTTTGTGCAAGGCTTCGGCTTCGGCGAGCGTGTTGGTCATGGGCTTGTCGCAGATCACATCAATGCCGCGCTCAAGCGCCCACATCGAATAATCAAAATGACTGTCGTTTGGGGTCATGATGGCAACCGCGTCGATGCCATCTTTTCTGGATGATTCTTTTTCGTAAAGCTCTTTGACGCTGGAGTAAATACGGTCTGACTCGAAACCAAGTTCGCTCGCATCTTTCTTCGATTTGGCTGGGTCTGACGAAAAGATGCCTGTCACAATCTGATAGCGGTCATCGCGCCGCGCCGACTGGCGATGCATGGCACCGATGAACGACCCCGTCCCACCGCCGATGACGGCGAGCCGCAGTCTGCGTCCCAACATGTCGATCACTGGATTCAAAGACATCTTATTTCTCCTTGGCTATAAACGCGCGGATCGATTCAACTACTAATTTGTGGTCTTCTTCTTGCGGCAAGCCAGAGACGGTGATCGTCCCAACCATGCCCGTCCCTTTTACGATAATGGGGAAGCAGCCGCCATGCGCGGCAAATTCACTTTCAGGGATGAGATAAGACTGTTCGATCGTTTTGCCTTTGTGCTTGAGCATTTGCCCCATGTAGAAAGAACTGTGACCGAAGCGATTCACCAGCCGCACCTTGCGCTTGACCCACTCGTCATTGTCCTCGGCGGTGCCTGGCTTGCTGTATTGGAAGTGTTGTTGCTGTCCGCGGGTGATGTCATTTGTGATGGGGAGGTTGTCATGCATGG
>JBEBCV010000502.1:0-10111 GCA_041157505.1 Chloroflexota bacterium
AACGCAGGGACAGTCAATACCGTGGACTTCGATGATATCCAGTCCATTGTTGCTTTGAAATCTGAATTCAAGTTCTGGCTGCACGTGGATGCGGCGTTCGGCGGGTTTGCTGCATGTTCTCCAAAATTCAAACATCTACTTAACGGCATTGAACACGCAGACAGCATCACCATTGACGCACATAAGTGGTTAAACGTGCCTTATGACTCGGCGATGATCTTCACACAGCATCGCGACCTGCAAATTGCGGTCTTCCAAAATAGCGGAGCTTATCTCGGTGCGATCGCCGAACCCGTAGACTTCATTCACCTCGGACCAGAAAACTCCCGCCGCATGCGCGCCCTGCCTGCCTGGTTCAGTTTGATGGCGTATGGAAAAGAAGGCTATCGCGATATCGTTGAACGGAATTGTGAAATGGCAGAAATCCTCGGAAAGAAGGTTTCCTCCAGCAAAGAGTTCCACCTACTCGCCCCGGTGCGGATGAATGTGGTTTGTTTTACTTTGAGCGGAGAGGTTGATGCTGAAAGGGTCAAAACCTTTTTAGCCAAACTACGCGACGATGGGCGCGTTTACATGACGCCCACTAATTATCTTGGCACACCCGGAATCCGCGCCGCATTCAGCAATTGGAGAACCGAAGAAGAAGATGTGGAAATCGGTTGGGAAGCAATGCTCGCCTGTATCGCTTAAGGAAGTTTATGCTACACTGAAAAAAGAATGACCATTCATCTACTGAACTGCTTTACCTGCAATGACCGCTTGGGGATCTTGAAAACAGGCATGGCTTGTTTATTGGTCGAAACAAAGCAGGGATTAACTCTGGTCGATACCGGACTCGGGTTGGACGATTACACCAACCCAACCTGGTTCACCAGACTGTTCCGCATTATCACTCAAATGCCTTTCGATCCCAATGAAGCCGCCATCAATCATGTCAAACAATTGGGATACAAACCTGAAGATGTGAAACACATCATCATTACTCACATGCACTTTGACCACATCAGCGGGCTGCCAGATTTTCCACACGCCAAAGTCCATGTCCATAAACGTGAGTTGGATCACTTCACAGATGGAAAGATAAAGCACTGGAGCGAGTTGGCGTACTTGCAAAGATACATTGCCCATCGCCCTGATTTCATCCTGCACGATAAACCTGATTCAAAATGGTATGACTTTGATGCCATTCGCCTGCCATTCGAGCCGGAAATGTATTTCATCCCTTTGTATGGACATTCCCCAGGTCAATGCGGGCTGACCATAAAAACTTCCACTGGCTGGCTTTTCCATATCGCAGATGCGGGCGCAGTCTACAACAATATCTCTCCTGCCTGGCTGATAAAACTCTTTCTGGGTCCGTATGACCCATTGTTGCGGCGATTCATGACAGAACATCCGGAAGTTCTTTTGGTAAACAGCCACATGTTCCCGGAATTTTTTGAGGAACACCCCACTTTGGATTAACCGGAATCAAAAACGCCTCCAGTCTTCAAACTGGAGGCGTTTCATTATTTACGGCACATAGTAATCGATCAGCAAATGCGGACGATCTGCCTGACCAATGGCATCACCACTAAAGAAAGAGATGAAATCCACGCCAAGATCGTCATTATCATCCAATTGGAAGGCAAGCCGGAGTTGTGTGTTTCCAGTCTTATTGATGAATGGGAAGGCATCAGGAGTCAATACAGCCCAATACCAACCACCCACTGCGTTATTCTGGATGATCGCTGCTGAACTCAAATTGGCTGGCGATTGAAAGTCCATCGATTGCAATGCTTTGATCTTGAACGGACCCAGATAACCATAAGATCCATAACAAATATCCACCAACATATTCCCATGCGTGGTGAATGGATCAATACCAGTAATACCCTGAGCCTTGATCGTTAAGATCGCTTGGGTAATGACAGCATTATCGGGGAGGTAACTTGTGGGGAAATGCAAAATGGAACGATACTGGCGATCCTGTCCGTCATCGCCTACGCGGAAGGTATCTGCAACTGAATTCTTTGTCCCCCCCAGATTGCTATTCTCATTCGTTTCAAGGATCCACCCATCGTTCTTGCCATTCGAGCGCAATTTCTCGGTCTTCACCTCATTGATCTTTTTACTGATCGAGTAGAAAGGTCCGATATAACTACCATTACCAATTCCCATTCCACCTATCGGATTACCAACTGCATCGAAAAGAGTATCGTTGTCCACGAAACTGAGTTGAATGGTGCCATTTCCCGTACCTGTATTGACAGTTACTATCGCTGTACTCGCATCAATGGACAGCTCTGAAATGAATATGCCCGTTGGTCCGTTCGCGGTCAACGCAAATTGGCTAACGTCAACATACTTTACAGGTTCAGAAAAGATCAAGCTAAAATGAACCGTTGCCGCCGCAGTTGGGTCCGGTTCCAGGCGCAGGATATTCACAACAGTTGGCGCAGTGCGATCTACTGTGTAAACTTCTCCACTGGGAAAAATCCCGGTGGTGCTCACACCCAACCAACCAAGCGGGTTTGAATATGCATCGAGAATGCTATCATCGTCGACCAAGTCAAGCCGCAGCATGCCGTCTCCTGTACCAGTGTTAACTGTCACTGTGTAGGACGTTCCGCCGCCAAGAACTTCGGTCACCATGGCTGATGCAATGCTTCCGGTCGGGACCACTATGAAATCGCTAAGGTCCACACCTGTAACCGGCTCAGAGAAATTCACCGCATAGCGCACACTGCCACTCATGGTCGGAGAAGAATCGAGTCGCATGATACTCGTCACCGTCACAATGTTCTTATCCACCTTATAAACGTCGCCCGATGTAAACCCACCGTTACCCACCCCCGCTCCTCCCAACTGATTCAGTGGAAAGTCTTTGATGCTGTCATCATCGAGGACATCTAAACGCAAGGTGCCATCACCCATACCCGTATCCACATGGATGACATAATCGCTTCCTACCCCGCTGACAGTTGCTACTGTTGCTCCAACAATTCCTCCACCGATAGTGAGTGCAAAGTCCGTTACATCCACACCCGTAACTGGCTCTGAGAACTTGACGAGAAAATCAACGAATTGGTCCGACGCGTTAATGCATCCATTCGGGCAACCATGTTGAACGGAAATTACCGTCGGATTTAGGTCTTGCGGATAACTCACATCCTTGACGAACACATCGCGTACGCCGTTGGTATCATCTGCCACAAACGAGTTGGCACTCGATACAAAGGTGATCATACGACCATCAGCAGAGATCGTGGGTAGTGCTGCACTACCTGAATAATCACTGGTACGGTTCACCACCATTTTGGTGATATTCGCCTCCCGATCATGGATGTACAACCAGCGATCCGGCATTCCATCGCCTTTATCGTCAAAACTGAATACGATGTAACGTCCGTTCGCAGAGATCTCCGATGAATCCGATTCGCCCACCATCACATAACCATTAATGAATGAAGCCAGGGTCGTTGTACCCGTTTGCATATCACGGACATATAGATGCGAATACCCGTAGGTATCCAGCGTTGTGAAATTATTTGAAGATGTAGAAAAGGTCACATACCTTCCATCCCCTGAAATCGAAGGTTCGATCGAAAAATGGTCACCTTGTACACCGCTCGAATTGACAGAAGCGCGCACGACCTGCCCGGTTTGTACCGAATAGACAAAAACATCCATCACCCCGTTCGTATCATCTGGAACAAGATTGGTAGAGAGAGAGTTGAAGACGACGAAACGACCGTCCAATGAGATGCTGCCATCAAATCCACCAGCATTCCCTAGAATGGAAACACCAAGGGTCGTTCCAGTCTGCATATCACGGACGAAGATATCCCCCACTCCATTTGTATCGTTCAGGACAAGATTATTCGCTTCAGAAGCAAAGACAACATAACGCCCATCTCCGGAAATGGACGGCCATGTTGAATCCGCGTTCGGCTCTCCATTTGCAGATGTCAACGAAGCGCGAGCCACGGCTCCTGTTTGGGTATCCTTGATATAGATATCAACAAAGCCATTCGTATCCATGGTCACGGCCAGGTTTGTCGAATCAGATTCAAATGCCACAAAGTGCCCATCCCCAGAAATGGATGGGTTACCTGATCCGCCGTTTGGCTGAACCCCTGTTAAGGTCAATGAAATCAAGCTGGTCGTCCCCAGAGTCAGATCACGCAGGAATACATCCCCAGCGTTGTTAACATCGATTGCAGATAAGTTCGTGGCTTCTGAATCAAAAGCTATGAAACGTCCGTCTGCTGATATATCACCACGGTACGAGATCGCATTCGCCTGGGCTTCGTTCGTATCCACTGACACGCGTGTGACCGTGCCACTTTGCGCATGGGCGCTTGAAACTTGTTTTGGCGATATTGATAATGCGATCAAGAGGAAAGCCAAAGCACTCCTCCAGAATAAACCAGATATCTTTGAGGTCATATCGAACTCCTTCACTCACACAGAGATCTAACCCCTCATTTCCCTGCAATTTCATCATATGCCTGTGAAGGAGACTGGGTATGTAACAGAATCGTTCTAAAATCCATCCTTATCCCCTCAAATTCATCAGATGTTCAGGTCTGTTCAACAAAACCAAGTTAAAACAAACCACAAAGGCTAAAGCCACATCAACTCAAAGTTAAAAATGAGTCATGCGCCTTTTTGCCTTTGTGGCCAGGAAACTCGTCTTTTCAGAAACTTTTACGGAATCGGCAGGGAATCGCACAAAATGCGATATTCTTCTTCGCCAAAGAAAAAGGTCCATTCAGAGGCGCTTAAGTTCTGCGTCAGGCGGCTGCAAGCGGAAGGAAGGATGCCTTCGCCGGAAATATCCTTTATGGCAGTCAGGTCAAAGTATTGAATGGTACGTAATGAAGCTGAGTACAACACACTACCATCCGGCGTAAACGTAAGGTCTGCCACCTCACCCTTTTGACGAATACGATTCAACTCACCACCCGTGGATGGGTCAAAGATCAGGATCTGGTCTGTTTCGCCAAGGAATAATTTTTGTCCATTTGGTGAAAAGGACATCGATGTAACAGGTCCGGTGGAAAGCTCGAAGGTTTGTTTGAATTCGCCTTCCTTCAATTGCCAAAAATACGTCAAACCAGCTGTTGTGCTGGATACCAAAACAGACCCGGCTGGATCAAACTCCACATACTGATTCCTTCCTGGAGCGTTAAGAGCTTTTTCTGGAGCTGTGGAGTCTGTATTCAATAAAATGATCTTGTTATCCATCCCAAGGGCAATTTGACCCTCTGCAGAGATCGCTACAGAATAGATCGCTGATGTGCCTTGCCAAAGCGTACCATTCTCTCCCTCACCCAAGCTGCGATACTGAAGCAGCCCATTTTTTCCACCCATGAACAAGGTGTTGCCATCAGGTGAGAAAGCGAGTGATTGTTCGGTCCCTGATGAGACGAAGGTACGCGTACCGCCATCCACACTTACGACCACCACTTGCCCATCTTGTGTTGATACAGCAAATGAATCGCCCTTTGGGTTGACCTCAACATTAGAGACAATATCGGGCTTAAAATCCACGATCATTTTACCGAACGGACCGATACGGGTTGGGATCTCTTCAGGGTCGAGCAACCAGACCTGGCCTTTGTCTGAGGCGGCGAACCAATCCCCATTGGGGCTCATGGCAATATTTCCAACAAATTCATTGAAACGTAAATATCCCTTATTGATCGCCAGTGTGGAAATATCCCAAATGGAAAGATTTCCATCTGCATCTCCAACAACAAGATGTTTGGCATCGGGGCTGAAACCAAGCACTCTGCCTTCCGCATCCAACGGGATCTGATACATCTCAGCGCCATTGGCAGCACTCCACACACGAACGGTTCTATCTGAGCCAGTGGAAGCGATCCACGCCCCATCCGGGCTGATCTTCACTTCTTTTACGACACTGTCTTGTAAGAAACGAAAACGCTCTTCGCCTGAGTTCGAGTCCCAAACGCGGATGCGAAAATCATCGGATGATGTGACGAACCATGTGCCATCGGGGCTGAATGCTGCATTGGTAACCCGGTCTTCATTGATGACTTTTAGGAGCTGCTTACCAGATGAAGGGCTTGTAAGAACAGCACAATCATCCGCGGCGCCGGAGATCAATTTCATACTATCAGGGCTGAAGGCGATCTCAAAAACCTCACCGCGATGCGCACCACCGTTGACGATCTGTCCTGTTCCCAGATTCCAAAAGGTGATCGCACCAAGATCTGATGCTGCCGCAAACCATTTACCATCAGGGCTGAAGGCTGTAACGCGCAAACTGCCAAAGACAGAGAACTCACCGGCAAATCCATAATTGGACATTTTGATCAGAGTAATGCGTGCATCATCCCGCGCCATGGCTAGCAATGTTCCATCAGGGCTGACATTCACGTCTCGCACAGAAACGCCCAAATTCAGCTGTTTAATCAATTCGCCATTTTTTGAATCAAGGATGCGAACCTCACCGTTGGCATCGCTGGTGACCAGGATCGTGCCATCGGGGTTGAAGGTGGCATCCAACACAGGGCCAGAACTTTCTACACAGAATAACACTTCCCCTTCGGCGAACGTAATCAAACAAGCCTTACCTTCTTCGCTTGTTGCTACAAACGATGTCCCATCCGGGCTGACCTCGAGATGTAGGATCGCACCTTCCTGTTCCAATTGTTTGATCGGTATTGGTAACAGGCTGATATTTTTTCTAAGGACACTTTCCGCTTCAGAAGATGGATTTCTTTGATATGAATCAATCGCAAGTAAAGTACTGGTAAACACCCCACCTGTACGCCCCTGAAAGATCTGAGCACGTGCCGCGCTGCGTTGTGCCTTGGCAATGTTCTCGTTGGAAAGTGCTTTATCTTTTTGGGCACGCGCAATGGCAGCATTGCGGTCAGCTTCTGTACGCGCCTCTTGTGCAATTTTTTCATTTTCCAAAGCAACCTGACGCTGACTTAACGCTTCCTGCCTTTGGTTCAACGCTACAAGAGAAAGGAAGACCATGATGAACAATGTAATCGCTGCAGAAACATAGATCCCAAGCCGCAAACGCTCGCTTCTGCGGCTGGATTCAATATACAATTTTTGCAACGGAGAAGGGAAAGGATCTTTCTTTTCGTTGACAACGATCATCTTTGCAGCGGTTCGCAAGTCTCCGCCGCGAAGCAGCAAGCTGGGGTCTTTTATACGATCCCATTCCAACGCGCGGACCTGCAAGCGGCGATGTTCCTGAAGCCACTCGATGTCGATATTGATCGCCACCTTTACTTTTTCCAACCCTGCGTTAAAGTCATCCTGCTCACGAATGAAGATCCAATTCAAGTCGCGCAGAATCGAAACCACTTCTTTTGTGACCACATCACGGACTACAATGGGAATGATACGCTTGGCATTTTTATGTGCATGCTCAAGTTCTACATTACACACTTCAGATTTGATCGAATCAGGGCTGATGAGAAAAACAAAAACCTCAGCCTGTTCTATTCCCCTCAAGATCTGGTCCAGCCAACCTACTGCCGGAGGAATATCTTCCCAATCGACCCATACATCCAGATCAATGGATTCGAATTCCTTTATCAATTTTTGAGCAATCGCAGAATCTTTTCGTGAATACGAAATGAAAATACCAGTCATCCGCCACCAGCCTTAAAAATAAGAGAGAAACTGCCGAAATTATACCTTTTACATACAGGAAAAAACCGCCCACTTTTAGCTGAGCGGAGAAAGGCAGATTAAGACTACGGGCTTAAAGACCTGAGAGAATGATCAAGAAACGAAACTACTTGGGCACAAAATACTTGATCATCAATTGCGGACGGGCAGACTGCACGCCATAATTTCCACTAAAGAATGATAGATAGTCATCCCGCCGGTCATCGTCATCGTCCAATTGAAAGCCAAGGCGAAATTGGGTCACACCTTTCAGGTTGACTTGTGGAAATACCATCGGATCAAAATTCACCCAATACCAACCGCCCACTGCGTTATCTTGAATTATCCCAGCCGTATACAAACTGGCAGGCGCTTGAAAGTCAGATGTCTGCAATGCGCCGATCTGGAACGGGCCAAAACTACCGAACGCACCCTGACGGATATCCACCCACATACTGCGATGTGTGCTAAACGGATTCGTTCCAACAATAGTCTCAAGCTGCATGGTTAAGATCATTTGCGTGATAACCGCATTATCTGGCAAGGATGTTGTGGAGAACTGCAAGATGGAACGATACTGATTATCCTGCCCATTGTCGCCCACCCTGAAAGTGGCAGCATTGGCGTTCGTGGTGCCACCCTTGTTACTAGTCTCCTTCGCCTCCATCACCCAACCATCGTAAGCACCATCCGATGTGAAAGACATGGATCGGATCTCCGGCGAGTTGCGGTCGATCGTATATGTTTCTCCAGCAGCGAAATTCGCATTACCGATCCCTGTTCTGCCCAAAGGCAACTCAGCCGTATCCAGGATGCTATCATCATCGGTCAAGTCAAGGCGAAGAGTGCCGTTACCATTTCCCGTGTTGACAGTGACGATGTACACCGAACCTGCGCCGCTTATGGATGCAATTCCCGCCTCACTCACGCCCGAAGCTGACAACACAAAATCAGCCGCATCCACACTGCTAACGGATTCGGAGAACGTGACGGTGAAGCGCACACTTCCGGCGTTGGTAGGGCTAGGGTCCGCTCGCAGGATGGAGGTCACGAATGGGGCGTTTTTATTGATGACATAGGTATCGCCTGCAGTGAAGTTCCCATTGCCCAAGCCAACTCCACCCAAGGGAGTCGAGGTAGCATTCAAAATGCTATCGTTATCCATCAAGTCAAGGTGTAATGTTCCATCGCCAATGCCCGTATAAACGGTGACCGCATATGCGTTGCCAACTGTGTATGCATCGAGGATGGTGTAATTCGAGATCGAACCCGTGGCAGTCAATGTGAAGTCGCTCATATCCACACCGCTGACCGCTTCTGAAAAATTCACAAAGAAGCGCACGAGTTCGGCATTGTTTGGCGTTGGGTCTGCCAATGTGATCGAAGTAACCGCCGGTGATGCTGATGGTAACGGTGTTGGAGTGCTGGTTGGGGTTGGCACAGGCGGGTTTGTCACGATCGGTGTCACTACAGGAGGTACACCAAAAGCGGACTCATATGCGCCAAGGTCGGGCGCACTTCCCATAAATTGATCGTTGATACCAGGGATCAGCACACCGCGGTCAATATTCGGGCTGGTGGATAGCAGAGTCATATCTACTGCCAATCCGGGCGAACTTTCATGTCCATTGCAATCCAACCCTGTTGATCGGCATAGTTGACTCAGGTCGGCATAGGTCACGCCTTCCCACATGAAGCGGGTGCTGGTGTTCAATGTGAACCAATCGTTGTAATTCCAATCGTGTCCGGTCGAACCGGTGTTACGTGCTTCGATGGAATATCCATTCACATGAAAGATGTTATTGCGAAGGATCGAATTTCGTACCGCACTGATCAACTCAACCGAATGGGTATTGGCATAACTTGTGAAGCTGGTGTTTTGATACATCAACACCCACCCATCAGAACCTCTATCCCACTTCACGCTGCGAGCCGTAAAGTTTGTGAACGTATTCCGCAGAATCCAAACCGGGCCCATTGTGACAGGTGCCAGCGAAATACCCACCAAGGTTGCATCCACCTTATTATTTCTGAAGCGATGGTTGACACAAGTCCCTTCGGGTTCGAAAGCATCATCCCCAATATGATGGACATAATTGTTATAAATATCCGCATCAAAAGCAACGCCGGGGTTAGTCAACGCTGCCGATGAACTGGTGTACACCCCATTGAAATAATGATGAATGGTATTGTTCCGTACGATTGCACCAATATGCCCGCGCAAGACGATCGCCGTTGATTCCATCGAAGTCCCTTTGACGGCATTCCAAGCCCAGTCGCCACCGGACAATGTATCGTACATCTCGTTATATTCAATACGTGTATCGTTCCCGCGTTCTTCCGCACCCGTCCAATCCACAAAAACCGAGTTCTGAATGTGATGAATTTTGTTCTTGCGAATCACCACATGCGAAGAGTCTTTTGAGCACACCCCACAACCGAACTCTGTACCGTAGTAGCGCAT
>JBEBCV010000503.1:0-6214 GCA_041157505.1 Chloroflexota bacterium
CATGGCGTTCAACTTGATGGGCTTTGACCTCAGCACTACTGGCAACCACGAATTTGATGAAGGCTGGCAGGAACTGCTCCGCATGGATAATGGCGGCTGTCATCCAACGGATGGCTGTTTCCCTGGAGTTCCAGCATTTCCGGGTGCATCATTCGAATATCTATCTGCCAATGTGATTCGGTTGGATAACGGGCTAACACTTTTTGCTTCCACCAGTGTAAAAGAAGTGGATGGCGTGAAGATCGGCTTCATTGGCATTGCACTCGAAACCACACCGACCATCGTCGTATCCTCGGCCGTGGAAGGGTTGATGTTCCAAGCAGAAGTTGACACCATCAACGAGTATGTCAAATATCTCAAAGATACAGAAGGGCTTAAAGCCATCGTTGTCATTTTGCATGATGGCGCAGGCTCGGCGCCCAGCTACAACGCCTGCAATTACACCGACCCGTTCTTTGCGAATGTGATCATGAACATCGACCCCGAAGTGGATGCTGTGATCACCGGGCACACCCACAATGCCTATAACTGTCAGATCAAGGTCAAGAAGAACTACGACCCGATCCTCGTCACTGGTGCCGCTTATAACGGTCGCTACCTGACCGATATCGACCTGACCATTGCAGGCACGAACGGACAGGTGATCGGCAGAGTTGCGAACAACATCCCTGTGGAAATACAGTATCTTGGTGCAGTCCCAGATCCGGATATGAAAGCTCTGCTCGACCAATACCGCACCGCATCTGCCCCGCTGGCGAACCGCGTGGTTGGCACGATCACTGCGGATATCAAACGCGGTGGCAATATGGAAGAGTCTGCATTGGGTGATGTGATCGCAGATGCCCAACTTGCTGTCACGAAAGATGTTGGCTATGGCGAAGCCGTGATAGCCATGACGAATCCGGGCGGCATCCGCACCGACTTGCTTTATGCTCAGATCAGCGGTGGTGAAATGCCTGGTCAGGTGACCTACGCTGAAGCATTCGCTGTCCAACCGTTCAGCAACAGTCTGGTGACCCTTACGTTGACAGGCGCACAACTCAAGGCAGTGCTTGAACAACAGGCAACCGCCGGTTCAGACGGATCGGGAAGAATGCTACAGATCTCCTATAGCCTCACCTACTCGTGGAGTCTATCCGCGCCGGTAGGCAGTAAAGTGAGCGATATCAAGATCAATGGCGTGCCCGTAGACCCAGCGGCCAGCTACCGCGTTACGGTCAATAACTTCCTGGCAGGCGGCGGTGATGGCTTCACCGCATTAACCGCCGGAACCGACCTATTGACCGGGATGATCGACCTGGATGCGTTTGTGGCATATCTGACAGCAAACTCGCCCGTTGCCCCCGGACCAAAGAATCGCATTACATTGATCCCGTAAACCCCTTTCGTTCAATATGTGTCCCCGGTTGGAATTTCCTGCCGGGGATTTTTGATTCTGAAAATTTAGGATTATCAATCCGGCAGCTGAGCAACCACACAAGGAAGCTCACATGTCGAAGCTGTAAGGTACGAATGGTACGAATGGTTGGTTTCAAATACGGGTATTTTTTGTACAATTCGATCAGGAGCTTTATTATTATGAGTAGTATTCCTCGTTTAATGCGTGGCTTGGGTTGGATCATTTTTACCCTAATGTGGGTCCCCTTCATTTTGATGTTCATGGATATGCCCGCCGGGAACCACACCTACGGGTCCATTAGTGAACTTCCCGGAAAAATGGGGTTGTACCTCGTGATTACGGTCGGTATGTCTATCATTGCGATCGGACTTCTAGTTGGTTCGGGCGTAGTTGGCTGGCTGTTCGGACGCATAGCGCTTTCAAGGGGAGAATCTGGCACGGCTCGCATCTTGAAAATCACCCCCACTGGCACACGCGTCAATCACTATTACTACGGCATGCGCTTCACACTGGAAGTGCAATCCCTCGGAGAAAGTTTTCAAGCCGATGCAGAACGCCTCATCCCCATGCATGAAATGACGAAGTATCAGACCGGCATGATGGTCAATGTGAAATACGACCCCGTCACCAAGATCATTGCCATGGTGGATTAACCCAGGAATTGGACAAACAATTATGACAACCCTTACAAATATAGGGGCATTGAAGCACCTTGAGGGGAAGGAGAAACTTCTACTACGCCTTGTTGAATTAAGCGTGACATTGAATTCCACTCTCGATCTTGAAGAACTTCTCCAACTCATCACTGCCACAGCCACCGAAGCGCTGAACTGTGAAGCCGCCTCCATCCTGCTTTATGATGAACGGCATCCGCGCCTGTATTTCGCCGCCGCTACCGGGTCCAACCCCGCCAAACTGGCAGAGATCCCCGTGCCGATTGATAACAGCCTCGCAGGCACGATCTTCCGCACCAACCAGCCGATGATCCTGAACAATGCCGATCAAGACCCGCGTCACTTTCCACTCGTGGCAGACCATATCAACATCAAGGTCAAGACCCTGCTGGGTGTCTCCATGCCCATTAAAGACCAGACCATGGGTGTGCTCGAAGCGATCAATAAACATGGCGGCAATTTCGATGAAACCGATACAGCGATCTTATCGGTAGTGGCTGCCCATGCCGCCATTGCCATTAACAATGCGCGTCTGTTCAAAGCCCGCCAACAGGCATTGGAAAAGGTCCGCACGATGAACGAGATCAAGAATAATTTTCTTGCGTTGGCATCGCATGAACTGCGCACCCCATTGGGCATCATCATTGGGTATGCCACCTTTTTACAAAGTAGTTCCGAAGGTGAATCCACTGAACATGCCGGGCATGTGCTTACTGCGGCGTCCCAAATGCGCACCCTGCTCGATCAAATGAACAACCTCACCATGCTTCAAACCGATGAAATGATCCTGCGGCGAGTCAAGATTCCCGTGCAGGATATTCTGCACTTCGCCCTGGATGAGATCAAAGTCACCGCCTCCAGCCGGGACCTGCAGCTTGTTCTGGCATTTCAAGAAGCGTCTATCCCCGTCAACGTGGACCCCGAAAAAACCACACTTGCCATTGTCAATCTGCTCAACAATGCCATCCGTTTCTCTCCTGAAAAAAGCGAGTTAACTCTTGGTGCTGTACAACAAGGGAAACAAGTGATGATCTGGGTTCAAGACCGCGGCGAAGGCATCCCGGTGGACAAACTGCACAAAGTGTTCGAAGAGTTCTACCAGATCGAACCGCCCAATACCCGCCATCATGGCGGACTGGGTATTGGTTTACCCATTGCCAAAGGCATCATTGAAACTCAAGGCGGCTCCATTTGGGCAGAATCTGAAGGCAAAGGACGCGGCTCGACGTTCAAGGTATTGTTCCCAATGGCATAAGACCTGTGGAATCCGTGTACAAAAAGAATTCTTTTTACCTCCCAACTTTATTGACATTCCCCCCTCCCTCAGGTAGAATAGCCGTCGCCTTTTGAACGACGGGCCTGTAGCGCAGTTGGGAGCGCGCCTCAATCGCACTGAGGAGGTCAGGGGTTCGAATCCCCTCAGGTCCACAGCGTTCAGAACATTATTTACCTGGGCCCATAGCGCAGTTGGGAGCGCGTCTCAATGGCATTGAGAAGGTCGGGGGTTCGAATCCCCCTGGGTCCACCTGTGAGAGCGATTAGGAAACTAATCGCTCTTATGCTATAATGCCAAAACATAGTTAAAAGTCAGGACAGGAGTAGTAGGTCATCCCGTCAGCGAGCTGGGAAAGCGAGGTGGAAGCCCAGCATTCACGTGCCCACGGGAGCACAAAATCCCCTAAAGGGGACAAACGACCGAACTCGCCTGTTATCTCGCAAGAGAAACTGCGCTGGTGAATCAAGTAGTCCGCGCCGGGAATGCCCGTTACAGCAACCAAAGTGACGTTTGCAAGTTGGAACGTAATTCGGGTGGTACCGCGGAGAGAGCTCTTCGTCCCTGATGTGGATGAAGGGTTTTTTTATTTTCCGGCGACGGGCTATGGTCCATCGTCTAATTTGAAAGGAGGCACGCATGAACATCAAACGAAATTTCTGGAAGCAGGGTCCTTTGCTTGCGGGTCTTCTTTGCACGTCTTTGTAAATCACGAGGTGCAACCCTTGCATCTTGAAACCTGGAACTTGAAACTTTTTATATGAGGTAAGAATGGCTACTACAAAAAAGAAAGATGAAAAAAAGAAGAAACCCGCTGCAAAGAAAACAGTAAAACCTGCAGCAAAGAAAGTTGTCGCAAAGAAAACGGCAGTGAAAACAACCGCGAAAAAGACGGTAAAACCGGTTGCCAAGAAAACGACCAAGGCTGTTGCGAAAAAGGCGACCAAGCCTGCGGCGACAAAAACGGTCAAGAAGGTGAGTCAGCCCAAGGCAAAGAAAGAAGCGACGCAGAAGGCTATCATCCCTGCACCAAAGGCTGCCATCACTCCAGTGACAGAGAAACCGAAAGCCATCGTCGCTGTTGAGAAAAAAGAGAAAGAGGAGACAAAGGTGAAGGACCTGTCTTACAACCCTGGCAACATTGAGAAAAAATGGCAGGCAAAATGGGAAGCGGACAAGCTGTATCGCTCCGTGATCGACAACAGCAAGAAGAAGCACTATGCGTTGACGATGCTGCCCTACCCCAGCGGTGACCTGCACATCGGTCACTGGTATGCAATGACGCCTTCGGATGCGCGTGCTCGTTACATGCGCATGAAGGGCTACAACGTGTTGTTCCCAATGGGCTTCGATGCCTTTGGCTTGCCCGCAGAAAATGCCGCCATCAGAGACGGCGTCCACCCGATGAAACGCACGCGCGAGAACATCATCCGCATGCGTAAGCAGCTGCGTTCGATGGGCGCGATGTTCGATTGGGAACGTGAAGCTGTTTCTTGCGAGCCCGAATATTATCGCTGGACCGAGTGGTTCTTCATTCAGTTGTATAAGGCAGGTTTGGCGTATCGCAAAATGTCGCCGGTGGATTTCTGCCCGAACTGCAACACAACCTTGGCACGCGAACAGGTCTGGGGCGATGATCGTCATTGCGAACGCTGCGGCACGCCGGTTATCAAAAAGGATTTGGAGCAATGGTTCTTCAAGTCCACTAAGTATGCCGATGAGTTCTTGAACTTTGACGGCATTGACTGGCCTCCCACGGTGAAGACCCTGCAAACGAATTGGATCGACCGCAGCGAAGGCGCGGAAGTGCAGTTCACCGTGGATAGTGACCGTGTCTCAGCAGATGAGGCAAAGATCACCGTGTTCACCACCCGCCCCGACACCTTGTGGGGCGCGACCTTTATGGTCTTCTCGCCGGAACATCCGTTGGTGGATAAGATCACGACGCCTGAGAACAAAGCCGCCGTGGACGAATACAAAATTCAAGCGGCGCGACAGTCTGATATTCAGCGCGGTGCGGTAGGCAAAGAAAAGACCGGTGTGTTCACTGGCAGTTATGCCATCAACCCGGTCAACAACGCACGCATCCCGATCTGGATCGCGGACTACGTCTTGATGTCGTACGGCACGGGCGCGATCATGGCTGTGCCTGCACACGATGAGCGCGACTTTGCCTTTGCCAAAAAGTATGAGCTGTCCATTATTCCGGTGATCAAGCCCGAAGGTCAGAGTGAAGCGGTTGTTGGCGAGACGGCTTATATTGGTCCCGGCACCATGGTCAACTCCGGCATGTTGGACGGCACCAAGGTCAATACCGAAAAAGGAAGAAAGAATCCCAGCATTGCCAAGGTCATTGACTGGCTGCAAGAAAAAAGCGTTGGTAAAGAAACGGTTAACTATCGTTATCGCGATTGGTTGATCAGCCGCCAGCGTTATTGGGGCTCGCCCATCCCGATGGTTCATTGTGAAACCCACGGCTGGAATCCTGTTCCTGATGACCAACTGCCCGTGACCCTGCCCGAAGATGTGGAGTGGAAGCCAACCGGTGAATCTCCATTGAAGTTGCACCCGACCTGGAAGCACACCACCTGCCCAGTGTGTAACGGACCTGCCATCCGCGAGACCGATACGATGGATACCTTTATGTGTTCGTCGTGGTATCACCTCCGTTATCTGTCACCGCATTACGATAAGGGGCCCTTCGACCCGGCGGAGTACGATTACTGGATGCCCGTCGATACCTATACAGGCGGCATTGAGCATGCGACCATGCATTTGCTGTACACAAGATTCTTCCACAAAGCCCTGCGTGATATCGGTCTCACGGAAGGTCATGAACCGATGATGCAGTTGCGCAATCAAGGCATG
>JBEBCV010000504.1:0-14381 GCA_041157505.1 Chloroflexota bacterium
AGGCATTCGATAAATTGCTGTTGAATTGTACAGTGCGGTATGGATAGGTGATCTGTGTGGATTTATCCAATGAAGGCAAGGTGGAACCGCCCAGACGCTTTTCGGTGTATAGCAGCATATAAGGAAGATTTTCGCGAGTGTAATTTGGCGCATACATCCAGTTGATAGGAGCGGTGAAGGAGAGATCCGTTTCGTAGTCGATGGGCATTTGGTGGGTGAGCAGGACGGTATTTTCTGCGAGGGCAGGCATGCGCCATGCCATTTGCCAGTAGATCTCGCCTTGCTTTTGCCAATCTCTACGGAAGATGTTGGCGTTGAAGAATTGCTGTCCGATGCCGAGGGCGATGAGGGCAGAGAACATAAAGACACGTATGCGATGTTCTTTGATGAGCAATTCCAGCAAGCCAAGCACAAAAAAGACCGAGCCAAGCATGATGGAGATCATGAAACGGTCATAAGAAGATTGCAAAGTTAAAGGAAGGTTTGCTGCAAGCGAGGGGAGACGTCCGAGCAGGATGCCGAAGAAGCCGATCACGAGCAAGGATACAGCAAAGGATTTCTCTGTCGCTTCGGCTTGGGTGGTGCGAAGTAAGACCCAGACGAGGAGAATGAATGAGATGGCGACCAAGCCCAAGGTCAAGAGAGAGGCGGGCGCGCGGAGGGTGGAAAAGGTTAAGACGAGGACTTGAGTCCAGATGTAGAAACCGGCTTTCCAGAGAGCATCCAGCGCTTGAGTCAAAAAGTAGAACAGGTTCGGTGATTGTGTAGCAGCGACTTCGTAGGATTCATAGGGACCGAATTTGTAATAATAGAAAAGCCAGGCGGCGTTGAGAATCCAGATGAGAAGATAAGGGAACCAAGTCTTAAGGGTTTTGGTGAAGCGTTCGGGGAGGGTGCCAGGAAAGCAGGAAAGAAGAAAGAAGAATCGCAGCCCTTCGATACCGAAGAAATATTCGGTGGGGAAGATGCCGCATAGTTGCAGAAGTAATGCGATGATGGTGTCTGTCTTTTTCTGAGAACGCAGGGCTTTGAAGGTGTAGCCGAAGGAGAGTAGATAAAAAAGAAAAGGAATGAGTTCCTGGTTGATATGTGTGAGCGCCACCCAATGTTGACTGTAACCGGGGAAGACCAGCATGAGTAGGGCGGCGAAGAAGGCAAGTGTTTTGCGTTGTGGAAATATTTGATTGAACATCCACCAGGCTGTGGCGCCGATGAGAAAGCGGATGAAGAGCGCGAAGACCTGCCACGCTATTGGATTGAGTGGAATGATACTGGTGGTGAAATAAAAGATGGGACCCAAAAATGGGCGGAAGGGCATGAATGCCGGATTGAACTCAGCTGGACCAAGAAATTTTGCGATCCATGCGAAGGGCCAGTCGTCCCAGTAGAAGCCTGTGAATGGTAAGAGCAGACCATAGGCAATGGCGGTGATGAAGGCAATAAGAGTGGTGTGGCGTGCTGTGGGGGAAAGACGAAATTGCATTTCGTAATTATAAGGGATTGTGTGACCCTGTTTTGGTTGCCGAAATGCAACGTAGCCGCAGAGAGCAAATCGGATGAAGAGTTTTTTTCGTGCCTCAGTTTATATTGTGGCTTACTTTGCAGAGGGAAACAAAAAATTATTGCAGCGATTTTCTCATACGTAAGAGCGGAACGCCTGCGCCGCCGCGATCATCGGTGATGTTTTCGTAGGCTTCGAATCCGCAGGCGCGGTATAGCGGCTCGCCAGATAAGGTTGCTACCAGTTCCATTTTTGTGAAGCCTTCGGCTTTCGCGGCATCTTCACATAACGAGATGATGAGTTTGCCGATCCCTTTGCGGGTGTGAGCAGGATGCGTATACATGGCGCGGATGCGAGCAGGGTCTTTGGCGGGGTCTAGCAATGCGGCACTGCGACCCGGGGTTTGATCGCCACCATACATTGTGGCGCGTCGACTCCAGCCACCGCAGCCTGCGAGTTGACCGTTGATTTCGATAATGAAATAGGTTCCATCGTCGATGAGTTGTGTATCCAGCCCCATGATTGCCCGACTCGAGGCGATCTGACTTTCATCGAGATAGGCTTTTTGATTTTCGGAGATGGCAGCATCCATTAAAGTTTTGAGCGCTTCAAGGTCTTCTCGTTTGGCTGGTCTGTGGGTTAACGTTTCTTGGGGCATGGGTTTCTTCTCCTTTGACGGGATGATTTATTGGAATGTAGCAACTTGAGTTCATCGGAGGACCAAGTAACTCCATGCGTTTCACTTCTTATATGCAACTTCAAAATCTTCATCCCCCAACTGCGAAGACATTCACTGCCTGACTTTTTCCTTTGAAAACGATCTTCCCCAGATCTTCCAATACATATTGATCTGACAATCCTTCGCATGTATATCGATCGATCAAAAGCGGACGTAACGCCTCTTTGGTGTATTCTTCGATCCGGTCTGCAAGGTTGACCGTGTCGCCGATACAAGTGTAGATCGCCCGGTTGTGGGTGCCGGTATAGCCCGCCACCATTTTCCCCGAAGCGATCCCAATGCCAATGCGAATGGCGGTCTTATTTTGTGCCAGTTGATCCTGGTTGAATACTTTTAACTGTTCCAACATTTGCAGGGCGGCTTTCACAGAACGTTCGCGATGGTCTTCATAAAAGATTGGTGCTCCAAAGACCGCCAACAATCCGTCACCGACGATCTGGTTGATAATGCCGCCATTTTGAGTGACAGCATCGAACATCATGCTGAAATATTGATTGAGCAACTCAATGGAATCAGATGGATCCTGGCTTTCTGCAATGGATGTGAAAGAACGAATATCCGCCACCAATACACTGGCAGTGACGATCTGTCCGCCGAGGGAGAAGCCGGTGCGTAACAACTCTTCGGCTACTTCCTTGGTTGCAAAGGTGCGGAATAGCTTTCGCTGTTCATCACGTAGACGTTTCTTTTCGAGACTGGCGTTCACACGTGCTCGCAGCAAAATGGGGTTCACCGGTTTGGTCAAATAATCTTCCGCGCCGAGTTCCACGCACTTCACCACCGCATCCAACTCTTCCATTGCTGAAGTCATGATGATGGGAATTTGCCGTAGGTCGAAATCATTCAGGCAGGCTTCCAATACTTCAAAGCCGTTCATCACCGGCATCTCAATATCCAGCAGCATCAGGTCAAATGTCCCCGTGCGAAATTTCTCCAACCCCTCTTTGCCGTTCTCGGCAGTTTCCACGATATGACCTTGCAACTCAAGGCTGCGTGAAAGCGCCATACGGTTGACCTTGTTATCATCCACTACAAGCAGACGGGCGGGTTCGGGACTTAAATTTGGCATCAGATTACCTTAACTCACTCAGTTGATGTTTGACCAATTCGAACGCCTCTTTCAGGGACTCAAGCCTGTTTCCCACTGCGAGGTTTTTCTCACGCCCCATCATCTCCAACTCACGCGCCAGAGCTTGCAAGTCTGTTGCCCCAAAGGTCGCCGCATTTGATTTCAAACTATGTGCTGCACGCCGAAATGTCTCAGAGTCATTTGCTGCCATTGCAGACTTCATATCACTCATTTGCGTCAATGTATCAGCAAAGAAGGCATCGATCAACTCAGCAATGAAATCTTCGCCAGTGCTTTCCTTGAGAATATTGAACGTGTTCAGATCCAAAACTGACATACTTCTCCAATATGCAGGTCGCGTGACAACCACGACCTACTTTGCTTTGAATAATGCATCCACCAGTTCCACCACGCGGATGGGTTTGGGGATGTAATGGTTCATGCCTGCGCTCAGGCACATTTCACGGTCGCCTTGCATGGCATTGGCGGTCAGACCAATGATGAAGGGATGTTTTTCGGGCCAGCGCGCCACGATCTCACGCGTCGCTTCCAAGCCGTCCATTTCAGGCATTTGCACATCCATCAGAATGACATCGTATTCTTCACGCTCCACAGCCTGAACGGTTTCAAGTCCGTTTACGGCGACATCCGCCTGATACCCCATCTGTTCAAGCAGACGCAAGGCAAGCTTTTGGTTCACGGCGTTATCTTCAGCGAGGAGAATTCTCAACGGATGCCGCGCCGCCATTTGCGGGTCTGGTTTGAAGCGGTCCGTTGTCACCTTTCTCTCTTCATCATCAGAGTGAACAAAGAGTCCCACCAATGTATCGAATAATTGTGATTGTTTGATCGGTTTTGAAAGGTAGGCAGAGAAAATATTTGTCTCGTCGCCTGCTTCGCGTCTGCCCAACGAACTGAATAGGACAAGTGGGAAGTTCGCCATGCCGCGCAATTTCTTTGCAAGTTCAAGACCATCCATCTCGGGCATGTGCATATCGAGAATGGCAATGTCGAACACTTCGCCGCTTTCGATCCATACCAGGGCTTCGGCTGGCTGGGCAGTGTCGCGCGGTATCATACCCCACTTGGCAGTTTGCATGTTTAGGATGTAACGGTTGGTGGCATTATCATCCACGATCAAAACGCGCTTGTTTTGTAAAGCGGGTTGAACACCGAGGTGGATCTGTTTTTTCGCTGGCGGCAGGTCTGCTATTTCGGCTTTTATATTGAACATAAAGGTCGAACCCTGCCCCAACCCCTGACTCATTGCCCACATGGTTCCGCCCATAATTTCTGCCAGGCGTTTGCTAATGGCTAACCCCAATCCCGTTCCGCCATATTTGCGTGTGGTGGACGAATCAGCTTGTGTGAACGATTGGAAGAGACGGCTCATGCCTTCATGGGTGAGACCAATGCCTGTATCTCGAACAGCGAACATGAGCAATGCTTTCTCTTTCGTGTCTCCGTTCTTGTACCGCTGGCTGGATACGGTTAGAACGACCTCACCTCTATCAGTAAATTTGACCGCGTTGCTCAGCAGGTTCGTGATGATCTGCCTCAAGCGTGTGACATCGCCAACAATGGCTGGCGGGATGTCGCCTTCGAAGATGTAGGCAATGTCGATACCTTTTTCCACGGCGCGTGCGGTAACCAGATCCAGCGAAGCTTCCACACATTCGCGCAGGTCAAAGGGTTGATGTTCAATATCCATGCGCCCGGCTTCGATCTTCGAGAAATCGAGAATGTCGTTGATGATCGCCAGCAATGTGTCACTCGAACTACGGATGGTCTCCACATAATCACGTTGTTCTTCACTCAATAGTGTGTCGAGTAACAAACCGCTCATGCCAATCACGGCGTTCATTGGTGTGCGGATCTCATGACTCATCGTTGCGAGGAATGCACTCTTGGCTTCATTTGCCTGTTCTGCGGCGGCGCGTGCCAGGCGTGCTTCTTCGAACAAGCGCGCGTTTTGTATCGCTGTTGCTGTGCTGGAAGCAATGGACTCGATCAGCGTGATGATGGATTCATCATAAGCATTCTCATGTTCAAAATTTTGGATGGTGAATCCGCCAATGAGTTCCTTGCCGACGATCATCGGTACCATAACCACGGATTTTGGTATCTCGTTCATGGCAGTCATCCTGGAGCCGAGTTTCTTCCATAGAATGGGGGAGCGCCGATTGATGACGAGGGTTTTGCCTTGTAGTGCAGCTTTTTGTGTGAATTCGTTAATAAGGAACGGCGGATACTGGATCTTTTCACTGCCCTTGGTGACATAATGTGCTGTGACCGTTTGGGTTTCTTCATCGTAAAGCCCGATGCCAATATTGTCTTCTTTTACCAACTCACGAACTTTGTCGCCAACCATTTCAATAATGGTGTTCACATCGAGTTGTTGGGTCAGTACCTGTCCTACATTGTTGAGGATCTCCAATTCGGCGGCACGGCGTTTGGTCTCATTCAAAAGGTGTTGAGTTTCATCGAACAGACGAGCATTTTCGAGCGCCACACTTGTGGCACTGGCAATGGTCTCTAACAGGCGCAGTGCAGAATCGGTGAAGTAATCTTCCATATCGAGATGCTGCAACGAAATTCCCGTCACAGAATTCGTGCGGATCAGGATCGGCACAGCGCAAAGAGATTTCGGGAAGCGGCTGCGGGAAGTTTTGAAATCGGGAAATCTTGCCGCAAAATCATCAAAGTTCCGGTTGATGACAAAGGTCTTGCGGTTTTCTTTGACCGTGTTGGTGATATGAACATGCAAATTGGTCGCCTTTTTGGGCGGAATATCCCATTCTTTGCCTTGTTCGTAGGCATATTCATAGGTCATGCTGTAGGTATCCAGATCTACAGTGTAGATAACCGCAGAGTGGACGTTAAATATTTCGGTCAGTTTTCTTCCAACCGATTGATAGATCGAGCGGATATCGATGTTGGAAACCAACGTTTGCTGCACAGAGTTGAGTGCGCCTAATTCGGTATTCTGTTGTTCGGTCTCTTTGAGCAGGCGTTGGGTCTCGTCGAAGAGGCGGATGTTCTCGATGGCAACTCCGATCGAATTGGCGATCGTCGTTAGAAGGCGTACATCCGACTCACTGAAGGCATCCTCTTTTTCAAGATTTTGCAGGGAGATCACACCTTTGGCTTCATCCCCAACCATCATGGGTACCCACAACCCAGAACGAACAACTACTTCGACTTCGGCATCAACCCCAAGATTGGCAGATTGAAATTGTCTTGAAACCTCTTCGAAATTGCGATTGACCAAAATGGGTTGACGGGTGCGGATGACATATCCACCAAACCCGCCTCCATCCTCGCGAAGCGGCAAGGGATCTTGATACAGCCTTTCGCCATTCTCGATGATATAAGGATAGTAGGTGAGTTGGTTTTCCTTGTCGTAGATGCTTAAGACCACCGTCTGGGCATCGAAGATCTCACGGATGCGGTCGCCGGTCTTGTCGTACACCACCTGGATATCCATTTTGGTATCCAAGCCACTTAAGATGGTATTGATGAGTTCCAGTTCGTCTGCACGTTGCTTCGTTTCGATCAATAACCTTTGCGACTCATCGAATAGCCTGGCATTTTGAAGCGAAATGCCCATGCTTGCTGCAAGGGTGGAAAGCAGACGAAGATCGTTTTCGGAAAAAGCACGTTCCTGTTCGAAATTTTGAATCGACAGGGACCCAAAGACCTGGTCACCTAATAGGATCGGAATGGCGATCAGCGATTTTGGGAAGGTGTCTCCTGCCAATAGAGTGGAGCCATAGGTTCGCGCCATCTCTGCCACATTGGTGTTGATAAAGATGGGGGCTTTATTTCGAATGACGTACCCTGAAAAACCTGACAGTGGTTCAGGGTGCGGATAATGTCGTTCACCTTTCCAATACATGTAGGGGAAACCGGCAGTATTGGTTTCTGGGTGGTAATACGAGATGATGACAGCTTGGGTGTTGAAGATGCCGCGGACTTTCTCACCCACTAGCTCATATATGGATTGCACATCCAGCTTGGTGGATAACCCTTGCTGGACGCTGTTAATGATCTCCAGCTCGGTGGCGCGTTGTTCCACTTCATTAACGAAGTTTGCATTTTGAATTGCAATGACCGCTTGTAATGATAGCTCTTCTTGAAAACGTAAGTCGGCATTCGAGAACGGTTCGCCGCCTTTGCGCCAAACCGCCATCATGCCGTTGACTTTGTCTCCCAACAGAAGTGGTGTGACCAATAAGCGTTCATTCTGTACTGCAGGTGTACCCGGGATCTGCAATGTACGTGGGTCGTGATTTGTATCATTGATATATTCAGCCTTGCCCTGTTTGGCTAGCGACCCAATGATGCCCTCCCCGACCTGGATCGAGTCTGCCAGGATCTCATCGGCGATATCCCCTTTGGCAACCAAAGCCCGCATGCTCTTACCGCCAGGTTCTGGAAGATAAATGGCGCTGCTTGAGCCTTTCAATAAGTCGCGGGCATGGGAGACGATCTTATCCATCACTGCAGAGAGGTTGAGCGTGGCTGAAATATCACGCCCCACTTCGTTCAACGCCTCAGATTCACGTGCGTGGCGTACGGTCTCTTCGAACAATCGGGCATTGTTCAGGGCGGCACTCAAACTGGCAGCAATTGTAGAAAGTAACTTGATATCAGATTCCTGGAAAGCATCTTCACGGTCCAGGTTTTGCAAGCTCATGATACCGGTGACTTGATCGTCCACGACCATGGGCGCAAAGAGCAGAGACTTTGGCGCTTCTCCTGCCGAGGCGGGTTCTTCGCCGAGTTCTTCGGCTCTTTTGAGATACTCATGATTGATGAGCAAGGTCTTTTTGGTTTCGATCACATGCTTGCGAAAGCCATCCACAGGGGAGGGCTGGTCGAGATACATACGTACACCGCGCTCGTTGATGTAGCGGTGATGGATCTCGCTCGTGGCTGGGTAATAAAGAGAGATGAGTGTCACTTGTGCATCGAATATCTCACCAACCTTGTCACCAATGAGATCGATGATGGATTGAAAATCCAGCTTAGAGACCAGCACTTGCTGAAGGCTGTTGATGACGCCCAACTCTACATTGCGCTCAGCGGTTTCGGATAATAGTCGCTCGGTCTCATTGAATAAACGAGAATTTTCAATGGCAACCGAGGCCTGGTCTGCAAATAATTTCAGGAATTGCAGTTCAGACTCTGCGAAGGTACGCACCTCATCAAAGTGAATGTTCATGACCCCTACAACACGGTTCCTGAATTTGAGCGGTAGTCCGATCAATGACCCATCCCATATAGAGTCTTTATAAAGAGGGTGGGCTTTCATGTTTTCTACCAACAGCATTTCCCCCGTCTTTGAAACGGTATCTGTCATACCCCCTGGGCGTGGAATGGCGATCGGCGCCCGGGTGATCTTTCCTTTAACAATGGCGGTGCCAAATTTCAATTCATTATTTTCGTAGATGAAAAGATTAATGCTCTCAATACTGGGTATCAACGTGGATGTGTTCTGTAAAAGTGAATTGAGGACGGTGGTGTAGTCAAGGCTGGAGGAAAGATCGATGGTCGCCTTGCGGATGGCTTCCAACTCGGCATTGCGGTTTTCAGTTTCTTCGAGCAGGCGTTGTGTCTCATTAAAGAGTCGGGCGTTTTCGAGCGCGGCACTTAACGAGCCAGCGAGAGTCTCCAGCAAGCGCACATCTGATTTATTGAAAGAGTGCTCCCTATCCATATTTTGAAGGGAGATCACGCCGCGTACTTCGTCCCCTGTCACCAAGGGCACGTACAAAGCTGACTTTGGAATAAGCGGACCCAAAATGAGTTCTGCACCAAATTCTTGCATCCGCTCTTCGACCTGTTCATTGAACAGAAAGGTCTTTTTCTCACGGATCAACGCTTTAACCAATCCACTCATGGGGCGGTCTTCAATGTACTCGCGCCCAAAGCGATCTACGTAGTATTTGAATGCTTGAGTCTCAGCTTTGTGATCGAAGGTGGCGATGATGGTGGTTTGCGCCTTGAACAAGTCGCGGATCTTTTCCCCTACAAGGTCATAGATCGCCTGCATTTCCAATTTGGAAGTGAGACCATCCTGCACGCTTTTGATGATGGCAAGTTCCGCCTCGCGCTGCAGCAACTCTTTGCGGAGTTGAGCGGCGGAGACTGGCTTGGTACTGACGATTTTTTTGGCTGCGCCGCGGGTGGTCTTATTCCGCGGTGTAGGCTTCGGTGTAGCACTCTTCTTCTGACCAGTTCTGGGCATGGCTTCCTCTAAGAATGATTCAGTTTACATAGGGGGGAGAAAATCGTCAATAGCGCGAATAAAAAAACAGGCGGTGGGCGCCTGTCTGTTATTCAATTGTTATGTTCTTCGATGGGCTTAAAGCCTTCGCAAAGCAAGAATGGTGATGTCGTCGAATTGTTCGGCAGCATCAATAAACTTATCGAGTTCAGCCCCGAGGCGGTTGACCCGATTTGCACAGGTTTCTTCTTTCACCATTAATAATTCTTTCAACCGATCGTGCCCGAAGAACTCATTCTCCAGATTTTTGCTATCTGGAATCCCATCTGTAAAGACCAATAAACCATCTCCGGCGTTCATGGTGACTTCCAAAACCTTGTATTTGGATTCTGACATGAAGCCAACCACAGGACCTGTTGGGCGCAGCACATCACGCTCTCCATCTGCGCGGACGAGGTATGGGGCTTCGTTTCCGGCATTGATATAAGTCAATATTCCTGTGGATGGGTTCAAGATACCAATGAACACCGTTGAAAAGACCAGGGTCTCTTCATGAGTGTTGGCAACATAGCTATTTGTGATCGTGATGGCTTGCTCGATACGTTTGGTAGGGGAGAGCTTGGCAGAATTTTCTTCGTCCAGAAAATAGCCAGCAATGGAGGTAGCTCGCAAAAGACTGCGGAACAATGTCATGAAGAGGGCTGCTCCAACTCCCTTGCCGCATACATCTCCCACTACAAAGACCAAATTTCCATCCGGGAGTGTGAAGGCATCGTAATAATCACCCGCGACGAATTTTGCAGCTTTGAAATAGGTGGCAACTTCCCAGCCTGGCAATTCTGGCATTGCAGTAGGCAGGAATTGTTGTTGAATATTTCGCGCAATGTTCAACTCATTTTCAAGGCTTTGTAAGTAAAGCTGTTCCTGGTCGCGCAGGCGTTTGCGGTCGAGGCTGGCAGTGATGCGTGCGTGCAAAATGGTTGGTTCGAATGGCTTAGGCAGGTAATCTTCCGCACCTTTTTTGAGTCCCTTCACCACACTCTGAAGATCGCTGTTTGCCGAGATGACGATGATGGGAATATCACGAATGGCAGAATCTGCTTTTGCCTGTTCCAATACTGAAAAACCATCCATGATGGGCATCATAATATCGAGCAGAACAAGGTCTGGTGAATTTGCGCGGATCTTTTCCAGGGCTTCTTCACCGTTCGCAGCGCTCATGAGTTCGTAATTGAAATCTGAAAGTTCCTGCTCGAGATAATCGACATTATAGGGTTCGTCATCCACGATCAGAATGCGGGGGGGATTGTTCATGATTGACAGGTTATCCTAGATATTTATTGAGCATTTCGAAAAGCAAGGTATCGTTCACCGGTTTGGTGAGGTAATCATCGCAGCCTGCATCTTGTGCCTTTTGTTTATGCCCTTCCATGGCATGAGCCGAAAGCCCAATGATGGGAGTGGTGGGGAGGGCTTCGCGGATCCGACGGGTGGCTTCGTACCCATCTAATACAGGCAGGGAAATGTCCATGAGGATCAGGTCTGGTTTTTTATTCACAGCCATATCTACACCCTGACCACCATCTTTTGCGATGAAAAGAGTGTAATCATCTTCGAGCAATTGAGTAAGCAGATCAATGTTCAAATCAGTGTCTTCGACGATCAAAATAGTTTTCATATGTTCTCCAGTTTTATTGCCCATGTTGCAGCGTATGTTTTATCTCTTCTGCCAATTTTTCGCCGTCAAATCCTTGTTTGCGCATGATGAGCACAACACTCTCGCGCAAACGTGCAACCTCATCATCTGTCAACTCTTTTGCGCTGATGACAATGATGGGTAGTTCACGAGTTTCAGGATTTTCGCGCAAGCGTTCGATGACGCCAAAGCCATCCAGATGCGGCATCATGATATCGAGCAGGATGACATCCGGACGCTCCGCCTCGACCGCCGCCAGACCTGCTTCACCATCCAATGCAGAATCCAACCTGAATTCTGATTCAGGCAATTGCTGCCGCAGCATCTCTGCGATGTGCGGGTCATCGTCCACGGTCAGGACATGGATACGTTCATGGTCTTTTGGCTTGATCACCTTACGGAGTGTGGTTAAGACTTCACCAGGGTTAAGCGGTTTGAGAAGATAGGCTGCTGCACCCAACCTCATACCCAGTGCTTTCTTATCCACAATGGTAAGCAGAATGATTGGAATATTAGTTGTTGTGGGATCGTTTTTCAGGTCGTGTAAGACCTGCCAACCGTCCTTATCAGGCATGAGAATGTCGAGCAGGATGGCATCTGGTTTTAATTCGCGGGCTTTTTCATGTCCGCGGATGCCATTGCGGGCGCCAATGATCTCGAATTCATCCGGTCCCAGATTTTCGCGCAAGAGATAGACCGCATCTGGATCATCATCGATCACAAGGACGAGTTTTTTAGCAGCATCCGTTTTAGTCGTTGTACCCGATCGATGGATGGGAGCCGTATCGGGATTAAGGGTTGAGTCGGATTTTGTCCCGTATTGAATGGGGACGGTGAGCGTGAATGTTGAGCCTTTGCCATACTGACTTGTTACCGTCAGATCTCCGCCAAGCAAACGAGCAAGGTTACGACTGATGGTAAGCCCCAGACCTGTGCCGCCGTATTGACGGGTAGTGCTTGTATCGGCTTGCTGGAATTCTTCGAAGATCCTGCCCAGGGCTTCTTCTGTAATTCCTATGCCCGTATCGCTTACATCTACCACCATCATTTCATTTTCTCGACGAGCATGCAATGTGATCTTACCCGCCGAAGTGAACTTGGCGGCATTGCTCAACAGGTTGAGGATGATCTGTTTGATCTTGTCTTGATCTGAATAGATATTGCCAAGGTCATCTTGAGCTTGTTTCACCAATCGCACAGTGGGCTTTAAGAGCGGGGTGGCGGTGTTGGCGCACAGATCGATCAGTGAGTTGATGTTGAAGTTCGCTGCCTGCACATCCATGCGCCCGGCTTCGATCTTGGCGATATCGAGTACGGTGTTGATCAGGCTGAGCAAGTGCTCTGAGCTGCCAAGAACCTTATCGAGATTTTCGAGTTGTTTTGCCGGGAGCGCTTCTTCACCTTTTCTGCGGACAATGCGTGTAAAGCCGATGATGGCGTTAAGCGGTGTGCGCAGCTCATGACTCATATTGGCAAGGAAGGCGCTCTTTGCCAGATTGGCTTGTTCTGCGGCTTCACGGGCTTCCTTTGCTTCATCGAAGAGACGTTGAGTTTCATTGAAGAGGCGCGCATTTTGAATGGCGACACCCATATTGGCAGAGAGGGTTTGTAAAAGACGTAGATTGCTCTCATTGAATGCCGCAGGTTTATAGCTTTGCACATCTACAACACCAAGCACCTCTTCACCGACCATGATCGGTACACCCATATAAGACTGAATATCTTCTTCATCTTCTGGCGCTGTGAGGAATGCCGCTGCACCTTGATCGGCAATTTCTTTGGCAGAATCCAAAAGTAAGGGTTGTCTGGTGATGATGATCTTTGAGGTAAGCCCTTCACCCAATTCCCATGGCGGCTCGTTCTCATAAAAGATATTGTCGCTATAGCTGTAGGTCAACTGGACGATATTCGTCGCCGGGTCATAAAGCAGAATATCCACGATCTCGGCGTTGAATATCTCATGTACTTTGTTGCCCACGTTCTGGGTGACCGCGCGTACATTAAGGGTGCGGGTCATGGATTCGCCAACACTGTTGAGAATGGAAAGCTCTGCAGCCCGTTGTTCGGTCTGGTTGAGCAACTGCTGGCTTTGCTCGAACAATTGCGTGTTCTGGATGGCGATCACCGCCTGACGTGCCAGATTGTTCATGAATTCCAATTCGGCTTCGGTGAAGAGATTGTCTGTTCCATGCCGCCAGACCGCCATCAGACCTTTCAATTCATCATTGGCAAGCAGCGGAATCGCCAACATGTGTTCATTGGGCGATGATTCGGTTCCGGCGATGATCAACGCGCGCGGGTCGTTGTTGGTGTCGTTGACGATCTCAGCCTTTTTGGTGAGCGCAATATTGCCCAATAAACCTTCACCCAGATTGATGGTGTCGTTACGGAGTTCTTCGGCTTCCAAACCTACGGCTGCAATGGCACGAAAGATCTTGCCATTCTGTTCCGGCAGAAAGAGGGCGCTCAAGTCGCCATCGAGCAGGTCTTTGGCGTGTTTGGCGATACTTTCCAGTACGGTTGCCGCTTCGAGGCTGGATGAGATATCGCGTCCGACTTCGGCGAGGGTTGCCGTTTCTCTTGCGCGGCGTTGGGTCTCGGCATGCAATCTGGCGGTCTTGATCGCGGCTCCAGCATTCGCAGCAACTGTTGCAAGCAGGCGCAATGAGTCTTCGTCGAACACGCCTTCTTTTTGTGTGCTTTGCACGCTGAGTACACCGATGGTCTCGCGTCCAGCTTTGATGGGCACACCCAGATACGAGCGCGCTTTTCGTCCCTGCCGTTGAATGCCGAGCGCAGAACTTTGCTCTTCAATGTTGCGGTTGAAGATCAGCGGCTGTCCATCGCGGATGATTCGGCTGGTCATACCTTCGCCGAAGGGGATGGGGGAAATTTCGTCACCGTATTGATAGGGGAATTGGATTGTGTTGGTCTGCGGATCGAGCAATGCCAGATAGGCGATATCGGCATTGAAAGTTTCACGCATCTGACTCCCGATGAGCTGGATCATGTTATCCAATTCTGTTTCTGCCACCAAAGCTTGTGTGACGGTGCTTATGGCTTGCAGCTCAGCAGCACGTTCTTCGGTCTCTTTTAAGAGGCGCTGGGTTTCATCAAAGAGACGCGCGTTTTCGAGGGCAACAC
>JBEBCV010000505.1:0-4697 GCA_041157505.1 Chloroflexota bacterium
GTCAGTGGTCGCCGAAGGCTTCTCAAACAAAAAGGCTGTCCGCGAAATGGACAGCCCGTTTTTTCAGGTACAAAAAACTAACGTGCTTTCCATTTGGCGCAACAAGACATTTCCATTCGCATGGGGCGCATGGCCATGGTCATTGGCACCATTGGGAAAGCAGAAGTGTATTTCATGGGCGTTATTTTAGGCAGAGGCGGGTGCTTTGTCAATGGCGGGTTTTTGTCTCATGCGCCATGTGATCAAAAGAAAGAGCATCACCAAGAGAGTTGTGCCGAGGCTCCACAAGTCTTTATCGGTCAGTGCCTGCTGAACGATGGCGAAGATGGAGATGAGGTCGAGCAGGATGAGAAAGATGAACGCCAAAATGATGTTACGCTGTTTTTGTGTCAACGTACCAACGATCCATACGATTGGGAGGATGTAAGGGAGTTGGTCATACGCCCAGAGGTAGATCGTGCTCACAAATCCCACTGGGATGATGACGTTCATCGCCTCCCACGCTGACCATTTGGCTTGATTCCGCCAAAGGAGCAGACTTGCCCCCCCGAGCAGACTCAGGCTCAAGGTCCCACCAAGAAGCGTGGAGCAGGGAGAAGCTCCGTCACATGCAAGATACGCAAACGCCCACACATTCGAATGGACTCCAAGAGTCCGCGCCATGACGGCATCGCCCGCACCAAGAAATTTTTGAATCCATTGCGGGTCTTGGATCAAGCCAACGATGAGAATTGCCAATCCGCCGATCGCTACGCCAATGATGGCTTTCCAATCGCGCCGCGCCAGAAACCATACCCCAGCCAGCAAAAGGATGGTGAGACCTTGCGGCGGTTTGAGCATGGTCAAAGCAAGAATGATACCTGCCCATAAAGATTTATCATTTTCTAGTAGCAGAATCGCGCCAAGCAAAACGAGCAGGCTAAAGACGCTGATCGTCCCGGCATGAGTTGTCAGATACAGTGGACCCCAGAACAGCAGGAAAAAGAAGATTGGCACCAACATGTTGTGGTGAGATTTATCCTGCCAGTGCCTCAATAAGATGTAAATTGTGAGCGCAATTAATAGAAGTGTGACAATCTGCCAAAAGACATACGCGGTTTGCATGGAAAAGAATCCAAGCGGAATGCAGAATAATGTCAGAGGCAGGGGGTAGGGGAAGATGTTGTTCGGGCGCCAGTCCATGCCGTTGGCGTCATGTCCGGCAAGGTATTGGGTCTCATCGTATGGATTTTGACCATCGAGGATCATGCGCCCTGCCAGCCAGAAGAAGGAAAAGTTTGAATTGGGCACATCGAACCCGAGGCTGACCTGAACACGAGCAAAGATCAAAATGCCAAGCGCTAAAAGTGTTAGAAAGAGGTTGACCAGCTTTGGAAGGGAGAGTTTCATAAGGAATATGAAAACCACCCGCGTGAGCAGGTGGTGTGGGTTTTTACTTGAGCAAGTCCTTCAACTTTGCAAAAGGCGAATCGGGCTCTTCGGGGCGGTGACCGCAATCTTTTTCGTTGAGGTTCTGTCCGCAGTCGATGCACAAACCGAGGCAATCGGGTTTACAGATGGGGTTGATGGGCACTTCCAAAAGCGCATACTCGCGCAGCAAACCTTCCACATCGAGTTGAGCATCTTCAGGTATAAGCAAACCTGATTCTGTGATCGAACGCTGGTCGAAGGCATACATCTCAGTGAATTCCCAATCTAATTCATGCACAAAGTCTACAAGACAGCGCGCACAAGTGACAGTGGTTTCAGCGCTGAACTTGCCTTGAACGATCAGTCCCTGTGGGGTTTTGCCAACATTGACATTGCCTTCCAGATTGCGTAGTTCAAGATCACCGTTGAGGATGACCTTTTCGAACTCGAACGGAAAGTCGTGGTTATAGCCGACCTCTTCATGCATGATGAAGCCGACGTTAAAGCGGAAAGGTTTTCTTGGGTTAGTCATGGGAAATTTACTCACCGAAAAGAGCACGAAGAACGCAAAGAAAATCAAGAACTTTCTTGGCGCACCTAGCGAGCTTTGCGGTTAAGAGATTTAGACTTTTCTATCAACAATATACTTTGCCAGATTTTCCAGCGCGTCGCGTTCAGCGCAGGGTTCAATGGCTTCAAGTTTGGCAAGAGCGCGATCTACATGCTGCTCTGCTTCGACCATGGCTTTCTTGGTGCAGCTGCTCGAGCGGATCTTTTCAACCAAGCGGGTCATGTTCTCGTTGTTGGTCCAGCCGCCGTTGGGCAGGGATACAACATCCACATCGTCGGGATTGATCTCAGCGAAGTAAATGGCTGGCAGGGTGACCAAGCCGTTCAGTAGGTCTGAGCCGAGCGGCTTGCCAACTGTGTTCTGGTCGCCGTTGAAGTCGAGGATGTCATCCACGATCTGGAATGCCATGCCGATCTGGTAGCCGAAGTCACGCATGGCTTCGATGGTATCGTCATTTGCCGGGCTGACCATTGCCGCGGCTCGGGATGTCATTTCGAAAAGGGAAGCGGTCTTGGCGTAAATACGCTTATAGTAATTATCGCGATTGATAAGACCACGTGAAGTGAACATCTGGGTCAACTCACCATTGACGATGGTTGCCAGCGTTTCGGAGAACAATTTCATCAAAGGCAGATGGTCAGTATCGGCAGCGAGTTTGGCGGCACGTGCAAAAAGGAAGTCGCCGGTGAGGACGGTGGCAGGTGGTGACCAACGTGCATTGAGGGTGGGGGTGCCGCGGCGGAGTAAAGAGCCGTCGATCAAGTCATCGTGCACCAAGGTAGCGGTATGCAGCAATTCCACAGCAGCGCCGAGGTTGATGAGCTTTTCCAGCGGGGCACCAAGCATGTTTCCGACGAGCAGGCTCAGGGTAGGGCGGACGCGTTTTCCTCCCGCCGCAAGCAAATGCTCAAGCGCTGCACGCAGGTCAGGATGGTGTTCATCCGCTTGTGCGCGCATACGTTCTTCGACAAGTTTGATTTCTTCTGTTACGGGTGATAAGAAAGTTACAGCGTTCAAGTCAATCTCCCCATGCAAAGAGCCGCGCCGCATTGGCGGTGGTAATATCGGCGATCTCCGCAGGGCTTTTGGAATGGATTTCTGCTATTTTATCAGCAATATGAACGACGTAGGCTGGTTCATTTCTTTTACCCCTGTGAGGGACAGGTGTAAGGTAGGGACCGTCCGTTTCAATGAGCAAACGGTCAAGGGGAAGTTGTGAAATGACCTCACGTTTTTTGTCTGCATTGCTGTATGTGACCGGACCCGTGACACCAAGGTAGAAATTCAGCGCCAGCGCCTTTTGTGCGGTTTCCAACGTGCCGTTGAACGAATGCAAAACGCCGGGTCTTTCGCGCAAGTCTCCACTTAGCCCGCTTTGCCATTCGGTCAGGATCTCCAGCAAGTCTACAGAGGCGTCGCCGAACCAGGCATCATCTTGTTCACGCATGTGCAGAACGACGGGCTTGTTCATTTCTTGCGCGAATGCCAAATGTTGTTTGAGCGTTTCGCGTTGGAAGGCGCGTTTCTCCGGCTCTTTGACCCAATAATAGTCAATGCCGATCTCGCCAATGGCAACCACCTTAGGAAGCTTCGCCAACTTCTTCACTTGCTGGAACGTTTTTTCAGAATATTCGTCCAAATCGGTGGGATGAAACCCGACCGCTGCATACACCATTGAGTTGGACTCTGCCAACATCACCGCCTCTTTACTGGACCTGTGATGGAGTCCTGGCACGAGGATCCTTACCAACCCCGCATCCTTCGCGTGCTGAATGACGTGTGCGCGGTCAGTATTGTATTTGTGATAATCAAGGTGACAGTGGGTATCGGTCAACTGCATAGCGTTGGCATTATATCAGTCCAGTTTTGAAGCAAAATGTTAAACGGATGATTTTTACAAAATTAGTGAGGTATTGGTGACATTCGTCTGGTACTTTTGCTCGAATTGACCCATGGGTTCCATTCCTTTATAGTATAGGTGGACCTAGAATAGGAAATCAGATGAACAAGAAATTGCATATCTTCATCCTTGGCATTCTTTTGATCTTGCTTTTATTCCCCGTATCTTCAGCCCATGCCGACGTTGCTCCACCGGAGACCGTCCCCGGCTCGAACCTCGTGCCGGGTGGTGAATCGACCCAGGTCCGTATGATGGCAGAGACAGTCATATTGACCGTCTCTCAAGACCCAGCGGATGTAGATGGTGCTGTAGCTGAAACGCAAGCTGTCTTCACCATGCGCAATATGGGTACTACAGAAGAGAGCATGGCAGTTCGTTTTCCACTTTCATTTTTCAATGGTGGTTCAGATGGTTTCTTCAATTTCCCTGAAATCCCTTTCATTGCTGTAAAAGTGGACGGAAAATCTGTTCCCACAAGAAATGAAATGCAACCTTTCTTATCCACAGAGATGGGTAGATCTTCGGAACGAGAAGAAATTCCCTGGGCAGTCTTTGATGTCATCTTCCCTCCGAATCAAGATGTCATGATTGAAGTTGTATATAACGTCGAAGGTTTTGGCTATTATCCGTACGAGGTTTTCAAGTATGTGCTTGAAACCGGCGCTGGTTGGAATGGAACCATTGGCAGTGCCGAGATCATTCTCCGCTTGCCATATGAAGCCAACGAACAAAACGTCTGGATCGAAGGTGTGGAGGGGTATGGTTCAGCAACTCAAGGCGGCGTATTTAACGGCAATGAAGTCCGCTGGACGTTCA
>JBEBCV010000506.1:0-3530 GCA_041157505.1 Chloroflexota bacterium
TTCAAATGAAGCACAGACAACGCCGTTATATCCTGCACGGTTGAGACCCGTTGTAAACCAAGCCGGGTTTCCCGAATGGGCACTCCCACCCGGAAGATGGGCAAAATCCAAAGATTTCGCAGATAAATTTTCCTCGATCAATCGAGACATTTCCCCCGCATCGATTTTTGTTAGGACATGGTTGTTCGGCATGATAAGAATCTCACGTTTCTGAAATACCTCACCTCTGAGATGAACCTGAATTATATGGTCAACTTGAGCTTTCCTTCCTTACAATTGGTTGAACATAAAACTGTTAACCCTAAGATCTCAGACCGCCATTAATTTCCCCTTTTACCATCCTAAAAATAATCCAAGATTTTAGTAGGGAAAACCTGTATTTACACACAGAAAGATACCTATTAAAAACAACCTTTGTTTACCATTTTTATCAACATACTGAGAAGTAATATGTCTCATGAACTTTGGAACATTTTTTCCCACTAATAAAAGGCCGCCAATTAATTGAACGACTTTTTTCCCACATTAATACTTTTTATAAAAAATGTAGTGACCCTTTGCTTGTGCGTGGTAATCCATTTCAATAGTAGTTCGAACTCGCATAGAACATCCAGATCGGCTATGCGGTCGAAACTCCACACGCAGAAACGTACGCCACAGAACTCGACCTTGCTGATCGAGTTCTTTTTTGAGTCGCTACCTACCATTGGAGATAGAAAATGAAAAGACCAGAACTTCAAGTGCTTCTCGTTGAAGATAATCCTGCAGATGTGCTCTCAATACAGGATGCATTGGCACAAGATAATGGAGCAGATTTTCGCCTTATTGTGGTGGAAAGCCTGAGTAAAGCATTGAAAATTCTAAAAACACAGACCTTTGCTGCTGTGCTGCTCGACCTTGGGCTACCGGATAGTCAGGGAATGTCCACCTTCTTAAGCGTTCATCAATCCACACCTGAAATACCGGTTGTGGTTCTTTCAGCTCTGGATGATGAAGATGTTGCCACTCAAGCCTTGCATGCCGGTGCACAGGACTATTTGGTGAAACATCAGCAAGATTTTCTATTTGCCGGACGGGCTATTCGGTATGCCGTTGAACGCCAGAAAAGCGAGCGACAGTTTTATTCAATATTTCACGCAAGTCCCACACCCCAGGTTATCACCTGCCGGGCGACGGGCAAGATCCTGGATGCCAATGAAGCACAAAAACGGTTATTGGGATTCAGCCGCGAGGAAATGATCGGTCATACAATGCTCGAATTAGGGGTTTGGGTGAAGCCAGGTCAACGTGAAGAGTTATACCGATTATTGCAAACTGAGGGGCGTGTAAAGGACTTGGAAGTTGACATTATGACTCGTATGGGTACGGAACTCACCATGATAATTTCTATGGAACCGATCGAACTCAACGGAGAGCTGTGTGTTCTATCTTCCGCACTCAATATCACGGAACGCATACGGGCAGATCATAAACTGCGGGAGAGTCAGGAAAATTATAAAAAGCTGTTCGAGAACAATCCACACCCAATGTGGGTATATGATCTCGAAACATTAGCGTTCCTTGCAGTTAATGAAGCTACGGTTGTCAAGTATGGCTATAGCCGTGAAGAATTTCTGCAAATGACCATACTCGATATCCGACCTGCCGAGGAACATCAACGTCTACTCGAGAATGTTGCAGCAGTTACAACGGGATTGGATGAAGCAGGGATCTGGCGCCACTTAAAAAAAGACGGCAGCGTGATGGATGCGGAGGTCACATCTCACACCATAGAATTTTACGGGCGCAGAGCAGAGATCGTCCTTTCACACGATATCACCGAGCGTATACAGGCGGAGCGAAAACTTCGAACAAGTGAACAAAGATTGCGTTCTCTATTGCAATCGGGGAGCCACTTTGTTATGAGAATTGACATGCAAGGGCATTACACCTACTGGAATGAAAAATACAAAAATGAGTTTGGCTGGCTTCACTCACAACAGGATCTTAATAAAGCAAGTCCATTGGAGGCCGTCTGTGAACATCACCATGCATTGGTGTTTGAAACCGTTGAAAAATGCATTTCCCAACCTGGGCAAGTTCTTCGGGTTGAAATTGACAAGCCAGCACACGACGGAGGCATCCGTACTTCACTTTGGGATTGGGTCTGCTTGACCGATGAGAAAGGTCAACCTAGTGAAATTCAATGCATGGGTGTGGAGATCACGGATCTCAAAAAAGCAGAAGCAATGATCAGGAAGACCAATGAACGTTTCATCCAGATCGCAGACAATGTCAATGACATCTTTTGGATATTCGATCCACATACAATGAAACATGAATACGCCAACCCAGCATTCGAACGCTTGTTTGGGAGCAGTGTCGAAGTGGTTGATCAAAAGCCTAATGGCTATCTCGATTGTGTCCACCCAGATGATCGGCAACAGTTAGTGGAACTTCGGAAACAAGAAAAAAGCGGAATTACGACAGAGTACATCTACCGCATAGTACGACCAGATGGACAGATCCGTTGGTTACACGACAAAGCTATTCCGATCTTGGATAGCCAGGGAATCGTCCATCACATTGTGGGCACCTCCAACGATATAACAGCCCAACGTGAAGCAGAAACTGCTTTAAGACGAAACGAGGTCATCCTTCGCCTCCTGGTAGAGCACACGCCAGCATCCATTGCCATGTTCGACCGCGAGATGAGATACATTGTTACCAGCCGCCGCTATCTTGAAGAAAACCGTCTGGGCGAGCAGAATTTGATAGGACGCTCGCAATATGATGTCTTCCCGGATACTCCAGCGGAATGGAAAGAAGTCCATCGCAGATGTCTGAACGGAGCTACTGAAAAAAAAGAGGAAGATATCTTCGTAAACCCGGATGGTCAGGTTGATTGGACCCGCTGGGAGTTTCGCCCATGGTATGAAGAAAATGGACAAATCGGTGGTCTCCTTCTGTTCTCTGAAATGATCACTGAACGCAAGTTAGCAGAAGAAAAGCTGCGTGAAAGTGAAAAACGGTTTGCAACCATATTGGAGGAAAGCCCGGTTGCCATTGCCATCACAAGCTTTAACAATGGAAAGATCATTCAAGTTAACTCAGCGTTCATCAAAACGCATGGCTTCACTCGTGAAGAGATCATCGGGCACACATCTTTGGAATTGGGTATTTGGGAAAATGCTGATGAACGTCAGCAATTTATGGATCTGATCAGAAGCCAAGGTCATGTAGCTGGGCTGGAAACAACAACCCGCATCAAATCTGGTGAAAAGCGCCGGGTGCTGCTGTGGGGCGAACAAATTACGATCACTAACGAGCCATGTTTAATGGTTCAAATCGTGGATATCACCGAACGCAAACAAGCCGAAACCTTACTGAATCAACGTCTCGAAGACTTGGCGTTTGTCAACACATTGAACGATGCGGTCAATCATGGCGATGATATTACCCAAATTACCAATCTTCTCACAGCGAAAACGAAGGAGATCTTTGGAAGCAAATTTGCGGCTGTGCTCCTGGTCCAACCAGAAACACAGACT
>JBEBCV010000507.1:0-4329 GCA_041157505.1 Chloroflexota bacterium
GTGCCGTTATATGAAGTTAACGCCCGCTCAAGCCATTGCTGCCGCAACCATCAATTCAGCTCACGCCATTCGCAAAGCCGATACCATTGGTTCGATCGAAGTAGGCAAACAGGCAGATATGTTAATTCTGTCGGTAAACGACTATCGTCAGGTGGGGTATCGCTATGGCACCAATCTCGTCAAGCAAATCATCAAACGCGGGCAAGTCTATTCTGTGGATGTTGGCTACTACCGTACGGCTTAAGCGATAGCGTTATGCAGAATTCCTGGATCGTCTTTTCCATCATTTTGATCATCAATGCCGCAGCGGCATTATCCATTGCCGTCATCCTGACGCGCAGACCAAGAAAGCCGGGAATTAATTCGCTCACACTGATGCTGACGGGGTTGACGATCTGGTCTTTAAGTTATGCATTGATAACTCTTTCCCCTGATCTTGAATCAAAAATATTTTGGCTGCGGGTTGAGAACATTGGCATTCAAACGGTTCCGGTGCTTTGGTTCTTCTTTGCAATGAAATACACGCGCCGTGACCAATGGTTGACAGGTAAGCCGATCATCATGTCAACTTTTTGGATCATACCCGGCACAGCCTTGTTCTTTATCTTTTCAGATGCCTGGTTTCACCTTTATTACACATCAGCGCGAATTGCTACAGTTGACGGGGGGCCACTGATCATCAGCCACGGCATCATGTATTGGATCGATCTGGTTTTTGTTTATGTCCTATATCTGACTGGGTTGGTGGCATTGGTCAACCGATTTGTGCAATCCAGAGCAGTGTATCGTAAACAAGCTCCATATCTGATCGGCGCAGTGGTCATTCCGTTCGTCTTCAATTTGGTGTACCAACTTTCGCCGGGAATTCTTCCCCTGTTCCCAGCACCCGTGGACTTAACACCGCTCTCATTCACACTTACTGCCATTTTATTGGCAGCAGACATCTTCGGTCTTCGCCTCTTGGATATTGTCCCAATTGCCCGCGATAATGTGATGGAATCCATCCCCGAAATGGTCTTTGTATTGGATGAAAAAGAACGCATCATCGATGCGAATGCAGTAGCTCAAAACTGGCTTGGTAAGCCGATCAGCGAGATCATTGGGCGCGAACCAATAGAAGTCTTCCAAAAGTGGCCGCAACTGCTTCAGCGCTTTTTCTTTTTGGAATATACCCGTGAAGAGATCGAAATTCCCGGCGATCCGCCACGGATGCTTGAAACCATCATCACACCCATTTACAACCGTACCAGTCAGTTGGAAGGACGCGTCATTCTCGCCTATGACATTACTGACCGCAAAAAACTGGAAGAAGAATTGAAGACCACCAACCAGGCACTTCAGGTGCAATTGGATGAGAATGAACGTTTGCGGATTCAACTTCAAGAACAAGCCATCCGCGACCCATTGACCGGTGTATTCAATCGCCGCTATTTTGCTGAAGCCTTGGATAAGGAAACCGCCCGCGCAGTTCGTGAAGAAAGCCCATTTTCACTCATCGTTCTGGACGTGGACTTCTTCAAGAAGGTCAACGACACGTATGGACATAAAGGTGGTGATCTTGTTTTGCAATCGCTGGCTACGTTCCTTCAGGAAAACACACGGCGCAGCGATATTGTCTGCCGATTTGGCGGTGAAGAATTTGTGGTCCTGATGCCAGATGCAGCAGTAGAAGATGCTCAAGAACGAGCCGAACGTTTCAGAAAGCAATTCGAAGAGCATACCGTTGAATATGAAAGGAAACAGGTAAAATCCACGTTCTCTGCCGGGATCGCCTCCTTCCCCATTCATTCAAGATCGGGCGATGTGCTTCTCAACATGGCAGACCTGGCACTTTATCAATCCAAGGCTGGTGGACGCAATCGTGTTACCGTATATTCGCCGGAAATCCAAGAACCAGCCCCCACAAAATAACATTTTCAAATCCATTCTTATTGTAGGAGAACCTTCATGCAAATTGATATCATCGGTGTGCCCATCGACTTGGGTGCAGATCGCCGCGGCGTGGACATGGGTCCCAGCGCCATTCGTTATGCTCATTTACAGAACAAACTCGAAGACCTTGGCTATACCGTCAACGACGAAGGCAATGTTGAAGTGGCCATCGCTGAAATGTGTCAGATCACCAACCCAAAGTTGAAATATATCGACTGCATCATCCCCATGTCACGGCGCGTTTCCGGCGCAGTATCCACTTCGATACAGGCTGGCAACTTCCCCCTGGTTATTGGAGGCGATCATTCTTTATCCATTGGCTCGGTGCGCGGCGCGGCACGCAATCGCAAGATCGGAGTCATCTGGGTCGATGCACATGCAGATTTCAATACTGCTGAAACAACCCCATCCGGAAACATTCACGGCATGTCATTGGCTCTATTATGCGGTATGGGTGATAAAAGCCTTGTGCAATTATGGGACGAACCCGTTCCGGTCATTGACCCGCAAAAGATCGCCATTGTCGGTGCGCGCGACCTTGATGAAGGTGAAAAAAGAAATCTGCGTGATGCCGGCGCGATGGTAATGGGCATGGAACAGATTGATCGCTACGGTATGGTGACCTGTCTTGAAAAAGCCATCGAACGCATCAGCCGCGATGTAGATGGCATCTATCTTTCACTTGATCTTGATTCGCTCGACCCTGAACATGCACCCGGTGTTGGTACTCCCGTGCCCGCGGGTCTCACCCAACGTGAAGCACATCTCGCCTGTGAAATGATCGGTGAAACCGGCAAGCTCATCGGAATGGACCTCGTCGAAGTCAACCCCATCCTCGATGTTCAAAATCGCACTGCCTCTCTCGCTGTTGATTTTGCTCTCTCCTCCCTTGGTCGCCGTATTTGGAATGGAATTTAATGAAGCCTACACTTTCGGATCTTGAACGACTCGCCCGCGGAGCTGGTTCCATTCTCCGTGATGGATACAACAAAGAACATACGGTTCATTACAAAGGGGTAATTGATCTGGTTACTGAATCTGATCATGCCTCTGAAGCCTTTCTGCTTGGCGAAATAAAATCTGCTTTTCCAAGCAGCAACATCCTCGCCGAAGAAAGCGGAACCATTCAAGGCAGCAACGAAGACCTCTGGTACATCGACCCGCTCGACGGCACCGTCAATTACGCCCATCACATCCCCATCTTTTGTGTCTCTATTGGGTTTGCCGCAAACGGTGTCTTAACTCTTGGCGCTGTCTACGACCCCATGCGTGACGAAATGTTCCTTGCCGAAAAAGGCAAAGGGGCAACTTTGAATGGTAAACAAATATATGTTTCTGCCACAAACGAGCTTGAAAAAAGCCTGCTCGTCACCGGCTTTCCTTACGATACATGGAACACCGAACTCGACAACTTCAAATACTTCGAACGCCTCGCTAAAAAGACCCAAGGTGTGCGCCGCCTCGGATCCGCCGCATTGGATGCCTGTTACGTCGCCGCCGGTCGCTTCGACGGTTTCTGGGAATACAAGCTCAAACCTTGGGACGTCGCCGCTGGGGGGTTGATCGCCGCTGAAGCCGGAGCGAAGGTCACGGCGATAGATGGACGAGAAGATTTTCTCTCCTCGCCACTATCCATTCTCGCAACCACACCAGGGATCTACGAAGCGACAAAAGCACAATTGGCATAACGAAAAAGCGGACGGGATAACCCGTCCGCTTTTTTTACGCGATCAGCTGGGGCTTTAATCTAAAAGTGAAGCAGGGATCTTCCCGCCATTTTCAGCGATCTTTTTGAAGAGGAGTTTTCGTAAAGTCTCGTTCTTCTGTGCACTTCCGCTTTCAAGGCTGGGGTCAACGCCCAACTCTGTTGCAAGTGCATCACGGTTCTCTCTGCTGCTATTCGCGCCGATCAGCTTCAAAAAATCAACGACAGAGGTTTTCCAATTCAGCCCTTTACCTTTTGCCAGTTTATCAAGCTCAACGACAAGGTTAACATCAGACAGGGTGGTTGCACCAGGAACCAGGCTTTTGACCTTATCAAAGATCTTGTTAAAAATATCTGTAAAAATGCTCATATCACACTCCTTTAGGGTAGGCTGTATCTACATATCATCATAGATTAAACTCCTTCAGTTCGCATCCATCGACTGGGGAGTTTGCATCTCCGCCACTTGGGGGACACCTTTGTATAAGTATGTGAATTTAGGGTATTTATTGAAATAACAAAAGCGGACGGGATAACCCGTCCGCTTTTTCTAAAGCATTTTCTGTATTGAAGGTGGGCCCGGTAGGATTCGAACCTACGACCAAGCGATTATGAGTCGCCTGCGCTAACCGCTGCGCCACGAGCCCGTGAAAGAATTACAGCATGCAATTTTACCAAAAATATACCATCGA